>JAFYOG010000120.1 GCA_017560285.1 Clostridia bacterium | reverse complement strand
TTATCTCGCTGTTCCTTAACCATTGCCATTTCGGCTGTTACGGGAAAATCCTGCTTTACTTGTTGGGGAATGGGTAGTTTACGGAAGAATTCCATGTTCATAGCTTAATACCTCTTTAGCTCTTTTTCTTGTTAAATTTTTTGCGGCGAGCTGTGGAGAGTTGCATCATTCGGCGCAGTTCTTCGCGGTTGCCGTTATTTATAGAATCGTATAGTTTGTCAAATGCATTGCGATATTTATCCATTTCTTGCAAAAGCGTTTGTTTGTTTGAAAGAAACAGCTCGCTCCACATTTCATCGTTAATATTAGCGATACGCGTTAAATCTCTAAAGGAATCGCCTGTATATCGCTCTAAATCCGGGGCATCGCAGGCACACATAAGCGATACTGCAATACAGTGTGTTAACTGCGAAAGAAATGCTATCATTTGGTCGTGCTTTTCGGGGGACAAAACCGATATTTCACGGAAGCCCAAGGTTTCGCCTAAATCACCGCAAAGCTCTATGGTATCCAAAGAGTTCTTTTCGGTAGGTACGACGATATAATTTGCGTTTTTAAACATACCGTCATCGGCATTTTCCACCCCCGAGGTTTCCCTGCCTGCCATAGGGTGAGCGGATATAAATTCCACGCCATCGGGAAGCAACGACTGTATTTCGTATACAATGCATTCCTTTACGCCCGTAACGTCGGTGATAACCGTTTTTGGTGTTATCAAGTGTCCGTTTTCCTTAATCCATTCTACAAAAACGTGGGGGTAAAGGGCAAATACGATTATATCTGCCTCGGCAATAAGCGCTTCATCCACGAACGCAGAGCCTTTTGTTATTATATTGTGTTCTACTGCATAATCGACAGAAGCCTGTTCCAAGGTTATTGCAGTAACGTAATATCCTTGTTTTGTAAGGCTTTTTGCATAGCTGCCGCCCAATAAGCCTAACCCTACAATAAGGATCTTTTTTGATTTATCAATCTTCATAAATTTCGATACCTATGTTTAGCCTCTTTAAATCTTCGAAAAAGTTCGGATAGCTTTTTTCAACTGCCTGTGCATTTTCTATAACACCGCCGGTAATTGTGCACAATACTGCCATTGCCATCGCTATACGGTGGTCGTTATGGCTTGAACTAGGTGTATTCGGTGCAGATAGCGTTCCATTTAATACGGTTACGCTGTTTTCTTCGATTTCTACCGATATTCCAAGCTTTTTCAGTTCTTGTGCCATAGCAAAAGCGCGGTCGCTTTCTTTTATCTTTAAGCGTTTTGTACCGCTAAAACGGCACCCGCCCTTTGCACCGGCAAAGGCAAATAATATGGGGGCAAGGTCAGGGCAATCGGACAAATCAAACTCCCTTTCCCCATTAATTATTCTTTCGAAAATATCTTTATAAACAAAATCGCCCTGTAAAGTATTGGGGTTTAACCCAATAACGTTTACTGCACCGCCAAGATAATTAAAAGCATCTAAAAAAGCCGCATTAGAGCAATCGCCTTCTACACGGTAGTTTGTAGATTTAAAATGCTGATTTCCCATTATTATAAATCGGTTACCTGCTTTTGTTATCTTTATACCAAAATCGGCAAGTGCCGATATTGTTAAATCTACGTAAGAGGCGCTTTCAAATTTGCCGTCGATTTCTATTATGCTTATTCCATCAAGCAACGGAAGCGCAAACATTAAGCCCGTTATAAACTGGCTGGACACATCGCCTTTTATGCGGTAATTTCCGCTTTTTAGTTTACCGCACAGGGTTAAACTGTTATTTTGTTTTATAAAGTCTATTCCCTGCTCGCGGCAGATATTTTCGTATATATCCAACGGTCGGCTGAATAATTTTTCGGTACCCGTAAACGTTACTTCCTTGCCCGAAAGCAAGCATAAGGGAATAAAAAACCTTAAAGTGCTGCCGCTTTCGTTGCAAGGCAAAACCGCGCTATCGGGAAGGTTAAACGGATCGAAGCCGCCTAACGTTACGGTATTTCCGTTAACGTATACCCTTGCCCCCAACGCTTTTAAACAATCGATAGTAGCAGTTATATCTTTTGAAAAATCAATATTTTCTATTTTGCTTTCTGCAGTCATACTGCCGCAAATTAAGCCCCTGTGGGCAATGCTCTTAGAGGGTGGTACAACAACGTCGCCCATAGCCCTTGAAGACGTAATTTTAACCTTCATCGTTTAACCTTTTGAAATTAAATATTCTATGGCTTCAATATATCCGTTTATACCCTTGCCGCAAATTGTTTTTTCGCAATATTCCCTTACATAGCTGATTTGACGGTAGAATTCACGCTTTGAAACATCGGAAATGTGCACCTCTACTGCAGGAATACCTATAGATTTTAATGCATCTAAAATTGCAATGCTTGTATGCGTATAGGCAGCAGGGTTAATAACTATTCCGTCGAAATTGCCGTACGCTTGCTGTATTTTATCAACAATACAGCCCTCGTGGTTGCTCTGATAAATTTCTACGGTTATTCCCTTATCTTCCGCAAATGCTTTAATAAGGGCACAAAGCGAATTATAATTCTCTTTTCCGTAAATATCGGGTTCACGTATGCCAAGCATATTTATATTCGGGCCGTTAATTACAAGAATTTTCATTAAAATCCTCCAAAACTGTTCTTGCGTTCAGCTCTGCACCGTCAACGGGAACAAATCTGACGTTACAGGAATTGCAATATATATCGTATCGTTCGTTGTAGCGTTTTAACAAATTCTCTTTATTGGAAGTCAGAGGACGTTTTTTTGTAGCTTTAATATCCTCTAAAGGTCTGTCTATAAAATAAATTCTTCCGTTTTCTTTTAGCAAATCCACGTTTTCTTTTACCAAAACCGCGCCGCCGCCGGTAGAAATTACACACCCTTGCGAGGAAGATATCGTTTTTATAACCTCCGATTCTATTTTACGGAAGGCGGGCTCGCCGCTGATACATATTATTTGGCAAGGCTCTAAGCCGATGGTTTCTGTTATATAATCGTCGGTATCGATAAGCTTTTTGTCTGTTAATTTAGAAATGTTTCTGCAGGTAGCGGTTTTGCCGCTTCCCGGCATACCTATTAAAACAATATTTTCTTTAGATAGGTACAGCTCTCGATATATCTCTTCTATTTTATTAACATCTACGGTTTTTCCTATAAACAGCTCTGCCGCGAAAGCTGCCTGAGCAACAAGCATATACAAACCGCCCACTGCCTTTATCCCGCGGGATATAGCATCGCATACAAGCTTTGTTCTTAAGGGATTATAAACCACATCAACAACGGCGCAAAGATTTTTAAAACACGCAATATCGATTGGAGAAACACCTATTTCTGGGTACATTCCCACAGGGGTTGTATTAATAATAACCTCTGCATCTATATGCTCGTTTAATGCATTTTCGTATGTAATGCAATTATCTTTTCCTGTTCGGGAAACCCTGTAAACCGAATCGCAATTTAGCTGTTTTGCTACGTAATATGCGGTTTTAGAAGTACCTCCCCCGCCCAAAACAAGAACTTTTTTTCCTTTTAGTTCTATACCGTTTCTTTTTATCAGGGCTATCATTCCCATAACGTCGGTATTGTAGCCGTAAAGTTTTCCATCCCGGTTAACTACTGTATTTACCGCACCTATTTCTTTTGCCATTTCGTGGATATTATCTAAATAGGGGACAACCTGTTGCTTGTAGGGAATGGTTACGTTTATTCCGCTAAAGTCCTTATGACGCATAAATGCGTCGAAATCATCCTTCGAAATAGATTTCAGCTCATATTCGTATCCAAACAGTTTGTTATGTATTTCTGCCGAAAAACTGTGGCTTACTTTTTCGGCAATAAGACCGTACTTCATTTTGCCAACCAATCCGTTCCGTATTTTGTAGTAAGCAGATCGGCAATTACTATTGCAGTAAGGCTATCGACAACTATCCGTGCTCTATGAGCTATACAAGGGTCGTGTCTTCCCTTTGCCGCCAGGATGGTATTTTCGTTAGTTTTAAAGTTAATTGTTTTCTGCTCTTTTCCTATGGTAGGTGTGGGACGAACCGCACAACGGAAAACGATAGGCATACCGTTGGTTATGCCGCCGTTAATACCGCCGGAATTATTGGTATTGGTTACTATACTGCCGTTATTAACAGAAAACTCGTCGTTAGCTGTAGACCCTGTCATATTTGCTATTTCAAAGCCCGCGCCGAATTCTATTCCTTTAATGCCGGGAACCGAAAACATAGCGTGGGAAATAAGGCTTTCTACCGAATCGAACCAAGGTTCTCCCATACCTGCATCTATACCGATAACAGCGGTTTCCAATACTCCGCCTATACTATCCAAATTGTTTTTTGCCTCTATAATCTTTTCCTGCATTGCGCTGCCTGCGGAATTATCCAAAACCGCAAAATTAAGATTAGAAAGCAATTCTATATCGGCTTTATAATCGCTAAAACCTCGGTCCTCTACCCCGCCGCAGGATTTTATATGGGTGCCTATAGAAATACCTTTTCTTTTTAAAGCCGGAATAATTATTCCGCCTGCCGCCACAATCGCCGCGGTAATTCTTCCGCTGAAATGGCCGCCGCCGCGGTAATCCTGATATCCGTTATACTTACAGTTTGCCGTATAATCGGCATGGGACGGGCGGGCGAGATTTGCCGTTTTTTCATAATCGGCTGACCTTTTATCTTCGTTGGGAATATCTATACAAATAGGTGTACCCGTAGTGTATCCGTTAAACACGCCGCTTTTTATAGAAAATTCATCTGCTTCGCAACGCGAGGTAGATATTGTACCATTGGGACGACGCAAAGCAAGAAATTGATTTATGTTATTCTCGTCTACGGGTATGCCCGATGCAAGACCGTCGATAACACAGCCCACGGAAGAACCGTGGCTTTCGCCGTACAATGTAATTGTTATATTGTTGCCGAAACTGTTTTTCATTATGAAATCGCCTTTCTTACGGTTTGTTCAAATTCATTAATAGGCATCGTTACAAATTCAAATTCGCCTATCTTTGAAACGTACACAACGGTAATTTTATCGCCTTGCATTTTCTTGTCGTGAGATAGTGCTGAAATAATTTTATCTGTGTTTTGGGATACAAAATCGCAGGGCAAATTAAGTTTTTTAAGAACGGGAATAAGCCGTTCTTTTACGGTTTTGGAACACATGGGAACCATACCCATGGCAACGCATTCACCGTGATAAAATTCCCGCATTTCATTTGCGGTTTCTATGCCGTGAGCGATTGTATGTCCGAAATTAAGAACACGGCGCAAGCCCGATTCCTTTTCGTCTGCCTCTACTACCGATTTTTTAATTAAAACTGCCCTTGTGATAATTTCTTCAAGGTTTTCGAACGCGTTTGAATTTTCGATTTTTTCAAACAGCTCTTTATCGCAGGTTAATGCCATTTTTACAACCTCGGAAAGGCCGTTGGATATTTGTCGCTGCGGCAAGGTTTTTAAAACGGAAACGTCTATAACAACTGCTTTGGGCGGGTAAAATGCACCGATTATATTTTTAATACCCATAAAATCCACTGCCGTTTTTCCGCCGACGGAAGAATCCACCTGCGCTAATACCGTAGTGGGGATATTATAAAAATCTATACCTCGCATAAACATACTTGCGGCAAAGCCTGCAAGGTCCCCTACAACGCCGCCGCCAACGGCTATTATGCAATCGGTTCGGGTAAAATTGTTTTCTACCATAGCGGTAAGTAAAAGTTGAAGATTTTGGATATTTTTGTTTTCTTCACCTTGGGGTATGGTAATAATTACCGAGTTTGCTATTTGTTGCGAAACGGTATTTGCATATTCCGCGGGAACACCGCTATCGGTAACGATAAGTGCCCGTTGGGAATTTGAAACAGGTATGTATTTAGTTATGTTGCTTACGGCGTTTTCGGTTATATATACCGGATATTCTCCGACGGAAGTTTTTATATTTATCACACTTCCATTTTGCGAAACGTTCATAGTTAAGCTCCAATTATACTTTAAATTCTTTTTCGTAGCTGGCAATTATCTTTACGCTATTGCAGCAATTTGACAGTTCGTTAAGCATTTTTCTGCCCTGAAAGGATGCAAGGTTGCCCTCGCCCTCTGCATAGAAATAATAATCCCAAACCAAATCTTTGGTGGGGCGGCTTTTTAAAGCTCGCAGATTAAAGCCGTGCTCGCCTATTACCGAAACAGCCTTACCAAGTGAACCGGCGGCGTTCTTTACCGTAAACAGCATTATAAATCTGTTATCGCCTACCGCAGGTTCGCGGCGGGTTTTTGTAAATACGCAAAAGCGGGTTGTGTTATTGCTGTTTTGGTTTATATGGCCTTCTAATTTTTGTAATCCGAATTGCTTTGCAGCTTCTTCGCTGGCGATGGCTGCAAGGGTTATATCGCCTGCTTCCGCCACAGATTTGGCGGCAACCGCGGTGTTAACCGATTCTTCGCTTTCGTACCCGTGCTTTTTGATATATTCGGCGCACTGTCCAAGGGCTTGCGGATGGCTGATTACCTTTTTTATACTGTCAACGGATGCGCCCTTTACTCCAAGCAAGTTTTGAACGATTTCTGCCTCGTATACTCCGCTTATAGACAAACTGCCGAAAAACGCTAAATCGATAACCTTTCCCACGTCGCCGTTTACGCTGTTTTCGATAGGAAGCAAAGCACAATCGCATTCGCCCTTTTCTACCGCTTTATAGGCCGCATCGAAATCACCATAGCCGATACAAGTTCCATCGGGAAAGATTTTTTTTGCAACGATATGGGCAAAGGCACCCTCTACACCGCTGTAAGCAACACGCATACCGTCAAGCAGACGGTGCTGATATTTTTTAGATATATCTATCGTATTGCGAAGAAATTCTACGTAATATGAACGGTATTCCTCGTCAGAAATAAAAGCGGAATTACGGTTTATAAGCTGTTCCTCGCGGGATAAATCGTCCACGGGTAAGCCGTTTTCCTGCTTGTAATGGGCAACCATTCTTGCCGCATCCATACGTTGCTGAAAAAGACGCGCCATTTCCTCGTCGGTGGCGTTTATTATTTGTCTGGCTTGTTCTAATTCGGTC
The DNA here is from genome assembly GCA_017560285.1 of Clostridia bacterium. Classification (GTDB taxonomy): domain Bacteria; phylum Bacillota; class Clostridia; order Oscillospirales; family CAG-382; genus Coliplasma. The sequence goes on along the minus strand of JAFYOG010000120.1, from coordinate 19,115 downwards.
ATAAATATACTCCGATTTTTTAGATTTTTAAAGAAAAAAGCCCGTAGCCTTTATGCTTTTTGCGCATAGCGGATACGGACTGCTGATTCTGTTTTACGATCGTTAAACCGTTATCAGAGCGACGAGCAGTCCTTTTTAAAATAATAAAAATACTGATATGCAGAAAAGAACATACTCTAAACTCCTTTACCATAATAGTGCGTTGCAACAATGATATACCTTTATTTTTGGTTTGTCAAGAGGTTTTATTTAATTTTTTTACAGAATTTCGCTTTAAAATCGCGCATTTTCTTTGTTTTTCTTCTGCTTATGAAAAAACTTTTATTGTGGTTGTGATTTTTTCTTGACATTTGACAGCGGGGTGTTATATAATATCTGCATTAGTTGTATATAACATTTGATAAAGGATGATTTTATGAAGAAAACCTATTCTGCCGTTACGCCTTACATAGAAAAGATGGCGGAATTATCTAATTCCAACAACAATATAAAGCCCGAAATGTACGGCAAGCATATGGTTAACCGCGGCTTGCGCGATTTGAACGGCAACGGCGTTGTTACGGGCTTGACAGAGGTTTCGACCATTACTGCAAAGACAAAAAACGAGCTTGGAGAAACTATCCCCTGCGACGGCGTGCTTTCCTACCGCGGAATTAACGTGCGGGACCTTGTAAACGGATTTAGAACCGACGACAGATTTGGGTTTGAGGAAACGGTATATTTGCTGTTGTTTTCTAAGCTTCCCAACGCAGAAGAATTAGAGGAATTCAGCAAGGAGCTTTCTAATTACAGAAGTCTTCCCAAATCCTTTGTAAGAGATATGATATTAAAGGCGCCGGGCAAGGATATGATGAACATTCTTTCCCGCTGTGTGCTTGCGCTTTATGCTTATGACGATAACCCCGACGATATTTCTATTCCCAACGTTTTACGTCAAAGCATGCAGATGATAGCTATGTTCCCCTTGCTGGCTGTATACGGATATCAATCCTACCGCCATTACCACCGCGGAAAGAGCCTGCATATTCGTTTGCCCAAGCCCCAATATTCCACTGCCGAAAACCTGTTGCATATTTTGCGCAAGGACGGCACCTTTACCCCTTTGGAAGCAAAAATACTTGACCTTGCATTGGTATTGCACGCAGAGCACGGCGGCGGTAACAATTCTACCTTTACCACCCACGTAGTAACCTCTTCGGGTACGGATACCTATTCTGCCATTGCGGCGGCGCTGGGTTCTTTAAAAGGACCAAGACACGGCGGTGCCAACATTAAGGTTGTTAAAATGTTTGACGATATGCGCAAGCAGGTTAACATTAAAAACGAGGACGAGATTAAGGATTATCTTAAGCGGCTTTTAGATAAGCAAGCATTTGACAACGCAGGGCTTATTTACGGTATGGGTCACGCAGTATATTCTCTTTCCGACCCAAGAGCGGATATTTTAAAGCAATGCGCCAAGGAGCTTTCCATAGCTAAGGGCAAGCAGGACGTTTATGCTCTATACGAAACCGTAGCAAGACTTGCCCCCGAAATGATTGCCGAAAAACGCAAGATGTATAAGGGTGTAAGCCCCAACGTTGACTTTTATTCCGGTCTTATATATAAAATGCTTGGGCTGCCCGACGAGCTGTATACACCTATTTTTGCGGTTGCAAGGGTTGCGGGCTGGTGCGCCCACAGAATAGAAGAAATACAGAACGCAGGCAAGATTATACGTCCCGCTTATATAAGCGTTAAGGACAGCGTTGAATATAATCCTATTAATGAAAGATAGACAAGCAGCGAGGCAAATATGAATATAATTCATCTTAAATACGCCGTTGAGGTAGCAAAAGTAGGATCTATTAATAAAGCCAGCGAAAATTTGGGAATGGCTCAGCCCAACATTAGCCGCGCCATAAAGGATTTGGAAGCGGATTTGGGCATAACCATATTCGACCGCTCGGCAAAGGGTATGAACCTTACCCCCGAAGGAAAAGAGCTTATAGCCTATGCACAAAATCTGCTTTCGCAATTAAACGAGCTTGAGACTATGTATAAGGGCGGCTTTGCCAGCAGGCAGAAGTTTTCGCTCTCTACCACCCGCGCCGGTTATATTGCAGATGCTTTTGCAGAATTTTCTAAAGAAATCGGCGACGGTTCGGCGGAAATTACCTTTAAAGAAACGGGTGTGCACAACACCGTTAAAAACGTTGTAGCATCGGATTGCAAGCTTGGAATTATTCGTTACGAGCTTAACGCCGACAGATTTTTTAAAGAAATTGCCAACGAAAAGAACCTGCTTTGGGAGGATATTGCGGAATTTTCCTTTAACGTAATTACCAGCAAGGAAAGCGATCTTGCAAATGCAGAAGCAGTGTATGAAGACGACCTTGCAAAGAAAATACAGATTACCCACAGAAGCCCTTACGCCGCCACGATTTCGGTTATGGATTCCCAAAAGGAAGAGCTTGGCGTAAGCTCTAACAGATGTATTTTTATTTTGGATACTGCCGCCCAGTTGGAGCTTTTATCCGAAAACAAGGATACCTTTATGTGGATATCCCCTGCCCCCAAAAAGCTGCTTGACAGATACGGTTTGGTACAAAAGCCCTGTGCAGAGGATAACCGCCGTTACAAGGACGTTCTTATTTACCGCAAGGATTATAAGATGACCGAGCTTGATAAACGGTTTATTGAGCTTGTAAAAAAATCTGCAAAAGAATGCTTATAAAACGAAAACTCGGTAGGATTGACCTACCGAGTTTTTTGTTGATTTTTTATGTTATTTTTTGATATTAAGTATGCGTACGATAACGGGGCTGAGTATAAGATTGGTGGCTAATTCGAATATAAAATTACCGCCTGCAAGACCTAAAAACATATAAGCGCCTGCGTTAGAAAAGCCTGCGGCAAGACCCCATTCTGTGATAGTGTCCATAAAGAAAACAACACAACCGAGAAGGAAAACCCCCGTATTTACGACGGGACATACGAACGCGGCGGCAATAACGGCAAGATACACGTTAACCTTTTCGAGCGCACGGTAAACCAAGCCGGCAGCCAAGCCACAGAGAGCGCCTTTCAGCAAAACCGTAACTATTGTTCCTGCTGCATTAACCGCCAAAAAAGGAGCAGCATCGCCGTTTAACAAAACAACCACGCCGAATATAAAACCAAGCCATGCACCGATTTTCCAACCGCATTTAGCGGCACCTACAACAATGGGAACCAAAACCAAGGATATAGAAAAAACGCCGAAGCGGATAAATGAACCCATAATTTGAAGCACTATTACCAACGCAGTAAGAATTGCGCCTAAAACCAATTTTTCGGTGGTTAATTTTTTAGTGTTCATAAATAACCTCCTGCGGAAAAATGTTACTTTTATATTTTAGGATTATAGCACCGTTTTTTTGTAATTGCAATAGCGTTTTTGACAAAAATTACTGATAAATCAGTGTTTTTTATATAGCATTTTAAGATTTTTTTGGTAAGGGTGGAAAAAATACGAAAAAACCCTTTTGTAGAAAAGCCGAAAAGCATTGAAAATACAAGGGTTTTTATAATCTCACCGAGCTATATCAATATGCATAATATTGATATGCGAAACTTATAATTCCCAAAGGGAATTTTTTTTGATAGAATTATGTCGAGAAATTAGGCTGGGATAACTATGCCCGAAAGGAGGATTATTAAGTGAAGCAAATGAACGTTATGCGTGCCACTTTGGGCAGACTTCCCGTATATTTGGAATATCTTAAATCCTTGGACCTTTCGGTTAACGAAAACATATCCGCCACCATTATTGCAAAGGCCTTGGGGCTTGGCGAGGTTCAGGTTAGAAAAGACCTTAGTGCGGTAAGCGGTGCGGGCAGACCCAAGCTTGGATATAAGACCAAGGCGCTGATAAAGCGGTTGGAAGACGTGCTTGGCAGAAAGAAGGTTACCAAGGCAGTTATTGTAGGTGCGGGTAAGCTTGGCAAGGCGTTGTACGCTTACGGCGGGTTCGGTAACTATGGTTTAGAGGTTGCCGCCGCATTTGACAGCAACAGCGAAATTACCGGCGCTGCCGATTTTGGCAAAGAAGTGCTTCCCTTAAGCAAGCTTGAAGAATACTGCATTGAAAACGGTGTAAAGATTGGTATTATCACCGTCCCTGCCCACGCGGCACAGGATATTTGCAACAGAATGACAAGCTGCGGTATTACCGCTATTTGGAATTTTGCCCCCTGCCAGCTGTGTGTGCCCGAGGGAATTACATTGCAGAACGAAAACCTTGCTTTATCGTTGGCACATTTGAAATTGCAAATGGATTGCCAATAGGAGTTACACAATGAGAAAATTCGACACTAAGGTTCAATACCGCAAATATAAGGTATTGCGCGAAGTTGCAAGGCTTGCTTGGGACGGAACGCTTTTGGAACACATAATTGATATTCCCTACACAATCGTTCCGGGTAAGGTTTCTACCACCCGTTGCTGTGTGTATAAGGAACGTGCTATTCTTGCCGAGCGAGTTAAGCTTGCAATGGGCGGGAACAAAGAAAACCCCAACGTTATAGAAATTATCGATATTGCCTGCGACGAATGCCCTGCCGCAGGGTACGAGGTTACAAGCTCTTGCCGCGGTTGCTTTGCCCACCGTTGCGAGGACGTTTGCCCCAGAGGCGCAATAAGCTTTGATCAATACCACGTTGCACATATAGATAAGAGCAAATGTATAGATTGCGGTATGTGCGCAAAGGTTTGCCCCTTTAGCGCCATTGCCAACAGAAAGCGTCCTTGCCAGAACGCTTGTAAGATTAAAGCTATTTACATTACCCCCGACGGCGAAGCCGCAATAGACAACAGCAAATGTATTGCCTGCGGCGCTTGCGTATATCAGTGCCCCTTTGGTGCTATTTCGGACAAATCCTACATTCTTGAAGCGATTGACGCCATAAAGGAAAGCAAAGGCAACACCGAATATAAGGTTTATGCGGTGGTTGCGCCTTCGATTTCCAGCCAATTTACCTATGCAAAGTTAGGTCAGGTTATTACCGGATTGAAAAAGCTGGGGTTCCACACCGTGGTGGAAGCGGCGTTGGGCGCGGATATGGTTGCACAGGCAGAAAGCAAGGAATTGGTAGAAAAAGGATTTTTGACAAGCTCCTGCTGTCCCGCTTTCGTTAGCTATATCGAAAAGAACTTCCCTATTTTAGCCCCTTACGTTTCGCACAATCCCTCTCCTATGGCGGAAATATCAAAGCACATTAAGAGCTTAGACCCTACGGCGAAGGTTGTGTTTATCGGTCCTTGCACCGCAAAGAAGGTAGAGGCGCGAAAGGAAAGCATAAGACCCTTTGTAGATACCGTTATCACCTTTGAAGAGCTTCAGGCATTATTTGACAGTAAGGATATAGAAATTACAGAGCTTGAAGAAAGCACCTTGGACAACGCATCCTACTTTGGCAGAATATTTGCGAAGTGCGGCGGATTGGCAGAGGCGGTTTCACAATCGCTGAAGGAACAAGGGTTTGAGGAGTTTGTGCTTAAAGCCTATTCCTGCGACGGTATAGAAGAATGCCGTACGGCGTTGCTTAAAAAGAGCAAGAACGCGTTAGACGTTAACTTTATAGAGGGTATGGCCTGCGTTGGCGGATGTATTGGCGGTGCAGGATGCCTTACCCACGGCGAAAAGAACAAGATTTACGTTGACAAGTTCGGCAGAGAATCTACGGTTAAGACTATTGCGGATGCTGTAAGTACCGCAAAGGAAGACCTTTAATTTGAAAAAAATAAAATATCTATAAATCAAAAGGAGTTCACTATGAACAAGATCACCATTATCGGAACCGGCGCGGTTGGTTCCACCATCGCTTACACCCTTGCTACACAGGGTATCGCAACCGACATTTTGCTTATCGACATCGCTAAGGAAAAGGCAGAGGGCGAAGCGCTTGATATTCTTCAGGCTGCTACCTATACTCATCCCTTTAGCATTAAGTCCGGCGAATATGCAGATGCAGTTGGTTCCGACATCGTTATTCTTACCTCCGGTGTTGCAAGAAAGCCCGGTCAGTCCAGACTTGACCTTGCTCAGATTAACGTAAACATCACCAAGAGCATTATCCCCGAAATTACCAAGTATGCACCCGACGCTACCTACATTATCGTTAGCAACCCCGTTGACGTGCTTACCTATACCTTTATTAAGAACTCCGGCATTCCCGAAAACAAGATTATCGGCTCCGGTACCTCTTTGGACACCTCCAGACTTTGCACCACCCTTGGCGGTATGTACAACGTTAACCCTGCTGACGTTAACGCTTACACTATCGGCGAACACGGCGATTCCTCCTTTACTCCTTGGTCTGTTGCTAATATTGCAGGTATGCCCATTGAAGAATTTAACAAGGACGTTAACCTTAACAAGGACGAAGTTGAAGAATTCGTTCGCAAGTCCGGCGGTATTATTATTAAGAACAAGGGCGCTACCTTCTATGCAGTATGTATTTCGGTTTGCCACATCTGCAAGGCGCTTGCTCAGTCTACCGACACTATTCTTCCCGTTGGCACAATGTTCCACGGCGAATACGGCATTAACGACGTTGTTATGAGTCTTCCTACCAGAATTGGTAATATGACTGCTAACGGCAAGGTTATGCTTAATCTTACCGACGATGAAGTTGAAAAGCTTAAGAAGAGCGCAGCTGCATTGAAGGAAGTTATTGATAACGTAAACATTTAATTCATAAATTACATTGCTGAAAGGATATTTGTGATGGAATACCGTATTGAACACGATTCCATGGGCGAAATGAAGGTTCCTGCCGACAGCTTGTGGGCAGCCCAGACCCAAAGAAGCCGTGAGAATTTTGAAATCGGCGTTGGCATAGAAACAATGCCTGCTGAAATCGTACGTGCGTTCGGCGTGCTTAAGAAGGCTGCCGCTATTACCAACAACGCACTTAAGCCCGAAAAGATGACCGAAGAAAAGCTTGGCGCTATTAAGCAGGCTTGCGACGAGGTTATTTCCGGCGCACTTTTAAGCCACTTCCCCTTGGTTGTATGGCAGACCGGCTCGGGTACCCAATCCAACATGAACTCTAACGAGGTTATTGCAAACCGCGCTAACCAGATTTTGGATAAAAAGCTTTGCCATCCCAACGATGACGTTAACATGAGCCAATCCTCTAACGACACCTTCCCCACCGCTATGCACATTGCTGCGGTAATTGCGTTGGAAGACAAGCTTATTCCCGCTGTTGAAACTCTTATCGAAACCTTTATTCGTCTTGAAGCCGAAAACGAAGGCATTGTTAAGAGCGGCAGAACCCATTTGCAGGATGCAACCCCCATTAAGTTCAGCCAGGAAATTAGCGGTTGGAGATCCAGCTTGCAGAAGGACGTAGAGCTTATTAAGCGTTCTGTTGAACCCTTGCGTGAGCTTGCTTTGGGCGGCACCGCTGTTGGTACCGGCTTGAACGCGCCCGCAGGATTTGCAGAAAGAGTTGCAGAAGAAGTTAGCAACATCACCGGCAAGAAGTTTGTTACCGCTGATAACAAGTTCCACGCTCTTACCTCTAAGGACGAGCTTGTATTTGCACACGGTGCTATTAAGGCTTTGGCTTGCGATATGATGAAGATTGCAAACGACGTTCGTTGGTTGGCTTCCGGCCCCAGAGACGGCTTGGGCGAAATCTTTATTCCCGAAAACGAACCCGGTTCCTCTATTATGCCCGGCAAGGTTAACCCCACCCAGTGCGAAGCTGTTACCATGGTAGCGGTTCAGGTTATGGGTAACGACGTTGCAGTTAGCATGGCTGCTTCCCAGGGTAACTTTGAATTGAACGTATTTATGCCCGTTTGTATTTATAACTTCCTTCAATCTGCAAGATTGTTGGCGGAAGCTATTATATCCTTTAACAAGAACTGTGCAGTAGGTATTAAGGCTAACAAGGAAAAGATGCATCACAATCTTCACAATTCCTTGATGCTTGTTACCGCTCTTAACCCCTATATCGGTTACGAAAACGCGGCTAAGACTGCAAAGAAGGCTTATAAGGATAACATTTCGCTTAAGGAAGCTTGCGTAGAGCTTGGATTCCTTACCGCAGAAAGATTCGACGAGGTGTTCCACCCCGAACAGATGGCATAAGCGCCATTACTTACTTTTGAAATAATTAACCGGAGGTAAAATATGAAGTTCAGTTATTTCCCCGGATGCACACTTAAAAACAAGGCAAAGGATCTTGACGAATACGCAAGAAAATCTGCCGAGGTTTTGGGTGTTACACTTGAAGAAATTGAAGATTGGCAGTGCTGCGGCGGTGTATTTACCACCTCTAAAGACGAAATTGCCACCAAGCTTTCTTCGGTTCGCATCCTAAAAGCCGCGCAGGCAAAGGAACAGGCACTTGTTACCGTATGCTCGGCTTGCCACAACGTGGTGAAACAGACAAACTACGCTATGCAGAACGATAGCGAATTTGCCGACAAGGTTAACCGTTATATGGACGACGGCATTTACGACGGTTCAACCAAAATTTACCACTATCTTGAGCTTATCCGCGACGTTATCGGATATGACAAGGTTAAGGAAAAGGTAGTTAATTCCCTTGCAGGCAAGAAGGTTGCCGCTTATTACGGCTGCTTATTGCTTCGCCCCAACACCGTTATGAGAATGGACGACCCCGAAAACCCCACCATTATGGAAGACCTTATTAAGGCTTTGGGTGCAGAAGCGGTTGTTTACCCCTACCGTAACGAATGCTGCGGCGGTTACGTTAGAATGGAAAACACGGAATTTGCCGAAAAGAAGAGCAATACCGTTAGCAACAGCGCAAAGCTTGCAGGCGCAGACGTTATCGTTACCGCTTGCCCCTTGTGCAAATACAATTTAGAAAAGAGCGGATCTGAAATTCCTGTAGTTTATATTACAGAGCTTTTGGCAGATGCCCTTGGTATTAAGGAGGATAACAATGGAAAATAAGAACCTCCGTGATGAGATTATTCGCAGAAGCGGCGTAAACCCCACAAAGTGTATGCGTTGCGGTAAATGCACCGGCACCTGCCCTGCATTTGACGAAATGGAATATCATCCTCATCAGTTTGTTTATATGGTTGAAAGCGGAGATATTGAACCTTTGCTTGAATCTAAATCGTTGTACAGATGTCTTACCTGCTTTGCATGTGTAGACAGATGTCCCAGAGGTGTTGAGCCTGCTAAGTTGGTTGAAGCAGTACGCTTGGCGGCTGTTAGACAGCAGGGCAACAATCATATGACCGCTAACGACGTTCCCGCTAAGATTGAGGAAGATACTCCCCAACAGCTTATCGTTAGCGCATTCAGAAAATATACTAAGTAAGGAGGAAAAGGCAAAATGCAAAGAATTGGTGTTTTTGTATGTTGGTGCGGCAGTAACATTGCAGGTACTGTAGACGTAGTTGCGGTTGCGGAAGCTTTAAAGAGCGAACCCGGCGTAGTCTTTTCCGCCAACTATCAGTATATGTGCTCGCAGGCAGGTCAGGATTTAATTAAGGATGCCATTAAGGAACATAACCTTACCGGTATCGTTGTTTGCTCCTGCTCGCCCCGTATGCACGAGGCTACCTTCCGCAAGACTGCGGCGGCAGCCGGTCTTAACCCCTATATGGTTGAGATTGCAAATATTCGTGAACAGTGCTCTTGGGTACATAAGGATATGCCCGTTGGTACCGAGAAGGCTATTATTCTTGGTAAGGCGGCTGTGGCAAAGGTTAACCTTAACACCCCCCTTGTTCCCGGTGAATCCCCCGTTACCAAGCGTGCCCTTGTTATAGGCGGCGGTATTGCAGGTATTCAGACCGCATTGGATATTGCCGATGCAGGCTTTGAAGTTGACATTGTTGAAAAGCAGCCTACTATCGGCGGTAAGATGGCTCAGTTGGATAAAACCTTCCCCACCTTGGACTGTGCCGCTTGTATTCTTACCCCCAAGATGGTTGACGTTGGTCAGCACGAAAAAATTAGAATTTTCTCTTACAGCGAGGTTGAAGCTGTTAAGGGCTTTGTAGGTAACTTTGACGTTACTATTAAAAAGAAGGCAAGATACGTTAAGGAAGAGCTTTGTACCGGATGCGGCGACTGCGTTTCTAAGTGTCCTATGAAGAAGGTTCCCAACGAATTTAACCTTGGTATGGATAACCGCAAGGCTATTTACATTCCTTTTGCTCAGGCAGTGCCCAAGGTTGCTACCATTGATGCAGATTACTGTAACATGCTTAAGAACGGCAAGTGCGGTGTTTGTGCCAAGTTCTGCCAAGCAGGTGCTATTGATTACACCCAGAAGGACGAGCTTATTGAAGAAAAGTACGGCGCAATCGTTGTTGCTACCGGTTACAACCCCATTAGCATGGATAAGTTCGACGAATTTGCTTATAACCAATCCAAAGACGTTATCACTTCTCTTGAATTTGAACGTCTTACCAACGCTGCAGGTCCTACCGCAGGTAAATTGCTTCGTCCCTCTGACGGAAAGCACCCCGAAAAGATCGTTTTCGTACAGTGCGTAGGCTCCAGATGCGACGCTTGCAACGAAAAGGGTAAGGAATACTGCTCTAAGATTTGCTGTATGTATACTGCTAAGCACGCAATGCTTACCAGAGATAAGTATCCCGATACCGACGTAACCGTATTCTATATCGACGTTAGAACTCCCGGTAAGAACTTTGACGAATTCTACCGCAGAGCAGTTGAAGAATTCGGCGTACATTATATTAAAGGTATGGTTGGTAAGGTTAGCCCCGAAGGAGACAAGCTTATAGTTCAGGCTTCTGACATTATTGCTAACAAGCAGATTAAGATCGACGCTGATCTTGTTGTTCTTGCTGCTGCAATCGAACCCGACAAGTCTGCACGTCCTTTGGCTACCATGCTTACCGCAAGTATGGATACCAACGACTTCTTTACCGAAGCTCACCCCAAGCTTCGTCCCGTAGAAAGCCCCACCGCAGGTGTGTTCCTTTCCGGTGCTTGCCAAGGTCCTAAGGATATTCCCGAAACCGTTTCTCAGGCAGGCGCGGCTGCAAGTAAGGTTATTGGCTTGTTGGCAAAAGACAAGCTTACCGGTAACCCCTGCGTAGCTCATTCCAACGAAATGATGTGTAACGGCTGTTCCAGCTGTGAAAGAGTTTGTCCTTACGGCGCAATTACTTATGAAGATAAGGAATTCCGTATGCCCGACAGAACTACTTTGGTTCGCCGCATTGCCGTTGTTAACCCTGCGGTTTGCCAAGGCTGCGGATGCTGTACAGTTGCTTGTCCTTCCGGTGCTATGGACCTTAAGGGCTTTGCAAATAACCAGATTATAGCGGAGGTAGATGCAATATGCAAGTAAAAGAATATAAGCCTTTGATCGTGGCATTCTGCTGTAACTGGTGTTCTTATGCCGGTGCAGACCTTGCCGGTAATAACCGTTTAAACTATCCTGCCGAAGTAAAGATTATTCGTGTTCCCTGCTCTTGCAGAGTTAACCCTATGTTCGTGCTTCGTGCATTCCAGCGCGGCGCCGACGGCGTTATCCTTTGCGGATGCCACCCCGGCGACTGCCACTACACCTCCGGTAACTATTACACCCGCCGCAGAATGGCGATGCTCTTCTCGATGCTTGATTACCTTGGCATTGAAAGAGAACGCACCAGAGTTGAATGGGTTTCTGCTGCAGAAGGTGCAAAATTTGCCGCTACCATGAATGATTTCGCCGAAAAGGTTGCTGCTCTTGGCGAAAACAAGAGATTGGAGGACCTAAGATGCAAAAAATAACCCGTGATGTTTTGGTCGAAAAGGCGGTTTCGCTTTTGGAAAACGGCACTGTTGCTAACGTGCTTGGTTGGAGAAAGGGCGAATTTGATTACGATATCACTCCTGCGGTTTTCACCGATAAGGCTGATATCGAAGCGAATTTTGTTTGGAACGACTTTTGCGGCGCAAACTTTTCTAAATATTTAGTTCAAAAGACCCGCAAGCTTGAAGGTAAAATTCTTGTTTTCCTTAAGCCTTGCGATACCTACAGCTTTAACCAGCTTCTTACCGAACACAGATTCGACAGAGAAAAGGTTTATGCAGTAGGCGTTTCCTGCGAGGGTATGGTTGATATCGATAAGATTAAGGCTATTGCAGGCGACGGTATTTCTAAGATCGTTTGCGGTGAAATGATTGAAGTTTCCACCGTTTACAGCGACGAAGTGATTAAGATTGATGCTAAGGACGTGCTTGAAGGAAGATGCGAAAGCTGTAAGAGCAAGAAGCACGTTGCATACGACGAGCTTTTGGGCGAAGAAGGCGACGTTATCGATTCTAACCGTTTTGACGAGGTTGCTAAGCTTGAGGCTATGACTCCCGACGAAAGATTTGCTTTCTGGCAGGAACAGCTTTCCAAGTGTATTCGCTGCAACGCTTGCCGCGATATCTGCCCTGCTTGCACATGTGAAAACTGCGTATTTAACAACCCCAATTCCGGTGTTGAAAACAAGGCTGCCGCAAACAGCTTTGAAGAAAAGATGTTCCACATCATTCGCGCGTTCCACGTTGCAGGCCGTTGTACCGACTGCGGCGAATGCTCGAGAGTTTGTCCTCAGAACATTCCCTTGCATTTGCTTAACAGAAAGTTTATTAAGGATATGGACAGCTTCTATGGCGAATATCAAGCCGGTGCAGAGGTTGGCTCCAGAGCGCCTTTGGTTAACTACACCACCGAAGACGTTGAACCCTGTGATGTTTTTGAAGGGGGTAACGAATAATGTTTAAGTGTTCGATGGAATCCCTTAACAGCGTATTTGCAAAGATTTCTGCCAATGCAGAGCTTTACATCCCCGCAGATAACTGCGACGGCAAGGCTGTTTATACTAAATGGGCAGAGGGCGTTGAATTGAGCAATCAGTTGAACACCGTTAAGAGCCCTAAAGATTTCTTCTTCCCTCAGGTTGAAGATATGATGGCGTTTAAGGTTGAAGGCAAGAACATAGAGCTTATCGACATTCGCAAGGCACAGGAAGATTTTGTTGTTTTTGGCGTTAGAGCCTGCGACGTTAAGGCTTTTGAGGTTTTGGACAACGTATTCCTTGTAGACCCCGTTGACAGCTATTATGCAGAACGCAGAGAGCACGGTATTATTATTTCCGTTGCCTGCGGCAGACCTTCTGAAACCTGCTTCTGCCAGACCTTTGGTATTGATGCCGCTAACCCCGGCGGAGATATTACCGTTTGGTATGCAGACGGCAACGCTTATTGGCAATCCAACACCGAAAAGGGCGAAAAGCTTCTTGCTTCCCTTGGCTTGGAAAGCTGCGACAGTGCCGCTGTTGATGCAGAAAAGGCAAAGATTGCCAACATTATGAAGAAGCTTCCTCTTGCAGAGCTTAAGGCTGATGCTTTTGGCGGCGGTAAAACTATGGAATTGTTTAACCGTCCCGAATGGAAGGCTCTTTCGGAATCCTGCTTGGGCTGTGGTACCTGCACCTTCGTTTGCCCCACCTGCCAGTGCTATGACGTTAAGGAATTTAACACCGGCAAGGGCGTAGTTAGATTTAGATGCTGGGATTCCTGCATGTATTCTGACTTTACCAAGTGTGCACACGGTAACCCCAGATTGAGCCAGGTTGAAAGATTTAGACAGAGATTTATGCACAAGCTTGTATACTACCCCGAAAACAACAACGGCTTGTTCGGTTGTGTTGGCTGCGGCAGATGCTTGGCTAAGTGTCCTATTTCTATGAATATCGTTAAGGTAATGAAAACTTTGGGAGGTAACGCATAATGAACGCACGTAACGAAGCTTTGATCCCTCATATAGCGGTTATCACCGACGTTAGACTTGATACCCCCGATATTAAAACCTTTAGAGTTGTTACTCCCGACGGAAAGAAGGCTTTTGACCACAGACCCGGTCAGTGCGCTATGCTTTCTATCCCCGGCGTAGGCGAAGCAATGTTTTCTATCACTTCTTCTCCTACAAATACCGAATATATGGAATTTTCCATTAAGAAGTGCGGTTGCGTTACCGAATGGTTGCACCAAGCGGAAGTAGGTCAGCAGATTACTATTCGCGGACCTTACGGCAACCCCTTCCCCGTTGATACCGAATTTGCAGGCAAAAACTTGCTCTTTATTGCAGGTGGTGTTGCTTTGGCTCCCTTGCGTTCGGTTATTAACTACGTTCGTCATTATAAAGACAGATACGGCAAGATTGATATTGTTTACGGTGCAAGAAGTAAGGAAGATTTGCTTCAGTACAAGGAAATTATGGAAGAATGGGTTAACGACGAAGGCGTTACCGTTCACCTTACCATCGACCGCGAACAGCCCGAATGGGACGGCCACGTTGGCTTTGTTCCCAACTACGTTAAGGAGCTTGGTTTTGATACCGATAAGACCGTTATTCTTTGCGGTCCTCCTATAATGATTAAGTTCACTCTTGCAGGTCTTACCGAGCTTGGCTTTGAAAAGAAGCAGGTTTACACCACTCTTGAGCTTAAGATGAAGTGTGCTATCGGTAAATGCGGCAGATGTAACGTTGGTTCCAAGTACGTTTGCAAGGACGGCCCTGTATTCCGTCTTGACGAGCTTGACGAGCTTCCTAACGAATATTGATTTAAAGGAGATTCATATATTATGGAAAATATGGTTAACATTTTTCTGTACGGTAAAAAGTATTCCGTACCCGGCAACCTAACTATTATGAAAGCAATGGAATACGCAGGCTACCAGCTTGTTAGAGGCTGTGGTTGCAGAAACGGCTTCTGCGGCGCTTGCGCTACCATTTACAGAATTAAGGGCGACAAGGAATTGAAGGCTTGCTTGGCTTGCGAAACCAAGGTTGCCGACAATATGTATATTGCTACATTGCCCTTCTTCCCCCTTGTTAAGGAAGTTTACGATATTAACAAGATCCCCGTAGACCAGACCGTTATGATGCAGTTGTACCCCGAAATTTACGCTTGTATCGGCTGTAACGCTTGTACCAAGGCTTGTACCAAGAAGCTTAACGTTATGCAGTACATCGCTTACGCTCAGAGAGGCGATTTTGAAAAGTGCGCAGAAGAATCCTTTGACTGCGTAATGTGCGGTGTTTGTTCTTCCCGTTGCCCTGCAGGTATTTCTCATCCTCAGGTTGCAATGCTTGCAAGACGTATTAACGGTAAATATCTTGCGCCCGATTGCGGACACCTTAACGACAGAGTACAAGAAATTAAAGACGGTACCTTTAACGACCTTATAGAAGCTCTTATGCAGAAGCCTATTGAAGAAATTAAAGAGCTTTATAACAACCGTGAAATTGAGAAATAAGGAGGGGCAAAACAATGTATTCTGAAAAATTCCAAAAATCCCTTGCCGCTGTTGAAGCCGCAAGAGATAAGAACGTGGCTATGGAGCCCGTTAGAATGACTGCTCAGCAGAAGACCGATCTTCTTGCCGCTTATCACCCCGACTATAGACAGGACCAGTTCGAAGAGCTTAAGATAGGCCCCAACAAGGGCAACAAGGTTCCCAAGGAATTGGCTGCTATTCTTCAGGCGCACAGCAGAATTACCGCTGACAGCGTTGACCTTGAAAACCCCGATTACGACGTTGACGTTTTGGTTATCGGCGGCGGCGGTGCAGGTTCCTCTGCAGCGATCGAAGCTCACGAAGCAGGCGCCAACGTTATGATCGTTACCAAGCTTCGTATAGGCGATGCTAACACCATGATGGCAGAAGGCGGTATTCAGGCGGCTGATAAGCCCAACGATTCTCCTGCTATCCACTTTGTAGACGCTTTCGGCGGCGGTCACTTTGCTGCCAAGAGAGAGCTTTTGCAGAAGTTGGTTTGCGATGCTCCCGAAGCTATTAAGTGGTTGAGCGAGCTCGGTGTTGAATTCGATAAGGCCGAAGACGGCACTATGATCACCACCCACGGCGGCGGTACCTCCAGAAAGCGTATGCACGCTGCTAAGGACTATTCCGGTGCTGAAATTATGAGAACTCTTCGCGATGAAGTATTTAACAGAGGTATTCCCGTTGTTGACTTTACCGCGGCTATCGAGCTTATTCTTGACGAAAACGGCAACGCAGCCGGTGCTGTTCTTATGAACATGGAAACCAAGGAATTGATGGTTGCTAAGGCTAAGACCGTTATTATTTCTACCGGCGGTGCAGGCAGAATGCACTATCAGGGCTTCCCCACCTCTAACCACTATGGCGCAACCGCAGACGGTTTGGTGCTTGGTTACAGAGTTGGTGCAAAGCTTCTTTATGCAGAAACCTTGCAGTACCACCCCACAGGCGCGGCTTACCCCGAACAGATCTTTGGTGCATTGGTTACCGAAAAGGTTCGTTCCTTGGGCGCAAAGCTTGTTAACGTAAACGGCGAAGTATTTATGCATCCCCTTGAAACCCGCGACGTTACCGCTGCTTCTATTATTCGCGAATGCTCTGACAGAAACAACGGTGTTGAAACCGACGACGGCTTGGCTGTTTGGTTGGATACTCCTATGATCGAAAAGATCGGCGGTGAAGGCACTATTGAAAAGCGTATTCCCGCTATGATGAGAATGTTCGGTCAGTTTGGTATTGACATTCGTAAGGAACCCATTCTTGTTTACCCCACCCTTCACTATCAGAACGGCGGTTTGGATATTACTCCCGACGGTATGACAACCAACATTAAGAACCTTTTTGTTGCAGGCGAAGCTGTTGGCGGTATCCACGGTAAGAACAGATTGATGGGTAACTCTTTGCTTGATATTATCGTATTCGGTCGTATTGCAGGTAAGAGCGCAGGCGCAACATATAAGAACGTAAACGTTGGCAAGCTTACACTTGACCACATTGCTAAGTTCGAGAAAGAAATTGCTGATGCAGGTATCGAAACCGAAACCGTATCTCCTAAACTCCTTCCCGATTATGCCAGAAAGGTTAACGGTTAATTAGGGGGCTTTCTAAAATGAAAAACACAAATAAAAACAGCAAGAAGGGGCTTTGGATTGCCTTAGCCCTGATTGTTGTAATAGCTGTTGCCGCTTGGTGTATTTTTAACGAGCTTGACGGCAAAGGCTCTATTAAGTCGCTTAACTTTAGCTCTACCTTCGTTTTGTTTACCCTTATGTTTATTATCGTTGCATTAGGTTACCTTTTGGGCGGTATTGAAATTAAAGGTGTTTCGTTAGGTACAGCAGGTGTATTCCTTGTAGCTATACTTGTTGGTTGGCTTTGTACCCTTGATTTTGGTGATATTCCCCTTTTGGGTAAATTCCACATTGAAGGCGAAGGCAACAGCATTGTTACAACATTTAAATCCACCGTACAGAACACCGGTCTTATTCTGTTTGTAGGTGCGGTTGGCTTTATTGCAGGTCCCAACTTCTTTAAGGACCTTAAAAAGAACTTTAAGACCTATATTACTCTTGGCGTTATTATTATTCTTTCGGGTACCGCTGTTGCGGTTGTTTGCACCTTGCTTACCCCCGAATACGGTCCTGAATATTGGTCCGGCGTTCTTTCCGGCGCATTGACATCTACCCCCGGCTTCTCTGCCGCTAAGGATGCAGTTATAGGCGCGGTAGACCAAGGCAGTTTGGAATCTTTAATTACCCTTGGACACGCAGTTGCTTACCCCTTTGGCGTTATCGGCGTTGTACTTTTTGTACAGCTTATGCCTAAATTCCTTAAGGTTAATATGGATAAGGAACGCGAACTTTTGAAAGCCGACAGCAGCGAAGATAAAAAGCAGACTGCTAAGCTATTTAAGTGCGAAGAGCTTGGCTTGATGCCCTTTGCGCTTGCAGTTATTGCAGGCTTATTGCTTGGTTCTATCACCATTCCTCTTTCTGCTGACGGTTATGCAGAGGGAGCACCTTGCTTTAGTTTGGGTACCACCGGCGGTGTGCTTATTATGTGTCTTGTATTTGGTCACTTCGGCCACTTTGGCAAGCTTTCTCTTGAGATCCCCCACAGCACCCTTAAGGTATTGCGTGAGTTTGGTCTTATGATGTTCTTGCTTGGTGCAGGCTTCCACGGAGGCGTTTCCTTGGTAGAACAGGTAAGCAAATTCGGCGGCGGTATCGTTGCTTGGGGCTTTATCGGCGGTGCATTAATGACTATTGTACCTATGCTTGTTGGTTTGGTGCTTGCAAGAAAGGCTATGAAGCTTCCCTTGCTTAACTCCCTTGGTTCTATTACCGGCGGTATGACATCTACCCCTGCTTTGGGCGCGTTGATCAGATCTGCAAAGACCGACGACGTTGCAGGTGCTTATGCATCTACTTACCCCATTGCGTTGGTATTGATTGTACTTGCTTGCCAGTTAATGATAACCTTAATGCGTTAACATTTAATAACAAAAGCTTGGTTTATACCAAGCTTTTTGTTTTAAATATGAATTGACGGTAAATTGTTTATATTTGTATTGAAAACGAAACGAAAATAGGTTATAATTACTTGATATTAAAATTTGGAGAGTATTTATGAAAAGATTTTCTTTAATTGTTTTGGCAATAGTAATGCTGTTTGCATTTACTGCTTGTAAGGAAAGCGCAAGCGACGTTGTAACCACCGATAAGGATAACGACGAATTTGATTTTACCGATATTATGGTGGGCGACCTTGTTAATAACGGCGAAAAAATCGATGCTAACGCTACCTACTATGCTTATATAGGTATTGAAGAATACGGCGCAATTACCGTAAAGCTTGACCAAAGCCAGGCGCCTATTACCGTTCAGAACTTTGTAGACCTTGCAACAAGCGGCTTTTATAACGGTCTTACCTTCCACAGAATTATGGAAGGATTTATGATGCAGGGCGGCGACCCCAACGGCAACGGCACCGGTGGCAGCAACAAGAATATTGTGGGCGAATTTAAGGCAAATGGTTATAACAACACTATTTCACACGTTCGCGGTGTTGTTTCTATGGCAAGAGCAGGTTATTCCTACGACAGCGCAAGCAGCCAGTTCTTTATTATGCACGAGGATTACACCGGTCTTGACGGTCAATATGCTGCATTCGGTTACGTTACCGTAGGTATGAACGTGGTTGATAAGGTTTGCACCACCGTAAAGCCTATTGATAACAACGGCACTATTCCCTCTTATGCACAGCCTGTTATAAACAAAATCGTTATAAGCAAGGT
>JAFYOG010000119.1 GCA_017560285.1 Clostridia bacterium | reverse complement strand
TAATTATTGCATCGGTTATTGTATGTATTGCCGTTGCAGTGTTCTTCCTTACCAACCCAACCAACAACGACGTTTCCACCGATGACGAAGCTTTCCAAAACAGCCAAGATGCTTCGGATACCTCTTCCGAAAGCTCGGTAGGCGGCGCCGACGACAGCGACGTTAGCGTTGATATAAGCGTAGACGTTAGCGAACCCGAAACAAGTGAGCCCGAGGTTAGTGACCCCGAAACAAGCGAACCCGAGGTCAGCGAACCCGAGGTTAGCGAGCCCGAAGTGAGCGAGCCTGAAACAAGCGAGCCCGAGGTCAGCGAGCCCGAAACAAGCGAGCCCGAAACAAGTGAACCCGAGGTTAGCGAGCCCGAAACAAGCGAACCCGAAACAAGCGAGCCCGAGCCCGAAGAACCCCCTTACAGCGGTAAAATTTATACCTATACCGTGCCCGGACCCAACCTACGTGTGCAACAGTTCGACTCCGCAGCCTATGTTAAAGAAAAAATCCTAACCGTTATAAATCGGTTAGATTGGCAGGATAAAAAGGTCAATTATGATTACGATTTCTTAATTATGGTAGGCGACGGCACCAAAGCGAAACTGCTTTATTACAATTCTGCAGGATTTATAAGCGACGAAACCGACGACCGTTTTGCTACCCTTACCACCGCTCAAGCCGCTTTGATGAACGCATACCTTAGGTGTCCCACCCCCGAGATTCCGTATAAGCAACCCGAGGTTGCAAAGCTTACCGTAGCCCAGCAAACCTTGGCAACACCCTCGGTTCTTGACGGTTACTTTTACGCAGTGCGCCAAGACGGCGTGATGTGCAAGGTATATTGGCCCGATTGCAGTATGGTTAAGACAGGCTACGAGGTACAGGCAGAGCTTTGGGCGGAAGCCGATGCTACCTACAAGGACAACGCGGGATATACACCCGAAAAGGTGCTTTACGCTGTGGATTTGAAAATTTTATCCAAGCCCAATGAAGATTCTATCCCTGCCAACCGCAAGGTTAGCTTTAACCAATATAATTCCTTTGCTCCCTTAACCGACACAATAAAGCAACAATGGCAAACAGATGCCAACCAATACGGCAAAAGCTCCAAGGTGTTTGTTATAAAATCCATGAATGAGCTTAATAGTTTTTTAAGCAATTTAAAATTAAACCAATACGGTTCCAACAGCACTTTTGAATATTATGCGGAATCTATTTCCGAAGAATATTTTAAAGAAAAGGCGATTTTGGTAACCTACGCTTGGTCGCCAAGGCTTTTAACAAGCTATACCGTAACCGATATAAGCGTTGCCGACAAGGCTTTGACGGTTAGCATTACTGCCCAGCCACACAGCAATTACAGCCCCGAAGGCATACAGCGGAATTTGATTGTAGCAGAGGTAGATACGGCGCAATTAGCCGATTGCACAAGCTTTAAGGTTAATACTACGGTTACAAAAACTACAGAAAAACAGCCTGTTTCTGTACAGGATTTGGAAATCGTTACCGGCAGATTGGATATGTTTTCCAGCCGATTTACTTACAATGACGATGCCGTGGTTATTACAAGCAAGCAACAGGCAGAGCTGCTAACGACCTTCTGCGATACTATTAATATCAGTCACCTTGAGGATATAGAATTTTTCAACGACGAAAGCTTCTTTAACGACAAGGGCGTAGTATGCTTCTTTTTGGTTTCCGGCTCCGGCGGAGATAAATTTGAAATAACCGACCTTGGCATAACCGAGGGCAACGTTATTTCGATATCGCTTGATAAATACGCTATCGGCCATACCGACGACCTTTACGGTTATATGCATTACGTGGTAATAGATAAAACCATTGCCGAAAACATTAAAGGCTGTGATTTTATCATAAATACCATCGTGCCGGATTACGGCGAAGATGTGGAATGGCCAGCTTAAGCATTGTGCCATAAAGGACACAATGCAGCGATATAAATCCCTAACGGGATTTTCGATATACGCTAAGGCGTGCGATATGCGCTTCCCACGCGATATGCCCTGCGGGGCGCGAAGGGATTTATATCATATCGAATTTACCATTAGGTAAATATATCGCTTTTTCCGTTGGAAAAAATATCGCATTGCGAAGCAATATATCGCAAAAAACTACCCGAAGAAGAGAAAACAAAACTCTTTTTCGGGTAGTACTTATTATATGCGAATAAAACTGCCCAAGTGTTCTTAAGGACACTTGGGCAAAGGCTCTGTTTTTTATGCGTGTTAATTTAGTTTGCTCTTATATCGTCGTTAATAATCTTTATATCGGCGCCTACTGCGCGAAGCTTGCCGACCATATCCTCGTACCCGCGCTGGATATGATAAATATCGTCGATAACAGTTGTGCCGTCGGCAGAAAGTGCCGCGATAACCATTGCCGCGCCTGCACGCAGATCTACCGCGCGAACGTTGGCGGGACGGAAGCTGTCTATACCCTGAACGATAGCATCTCTGCCCTGAATGGTTATATCTGCGCCCATACGAATTAGCTCGTCGGTATATTTAAAACGGGAATCCATAACGCTTTCGGTAAGACGGCTTTCGCCCTCGGCAAGGCACAAAAGAACGCAGAACTGAGGGTTCATATCCGTAGGGAAGCCGGGGTAAAAATCGGTCTTAACACGGGCGCGCTTTAGGTTGCCGTCAGAGGAAACGCGAACGTAATCGCCGCCTTCTTCGACCTCTACGCCCATTTCCAAAAGCTTGCGGGTGGTTGCCTCTAAGTGGCGGGGGATAACGTTATTTATGGTAAGGTCGCCCTTTGTAGCGGCGGCGGCTATCATATAGGTGCCTGCCTCTATCATATCGGGGATAATTGCATAAGTACCGCCGTGCAGACTTTCTACCCCGCGGATTTTTATATCCTCGGTACCTGCGCCGGTAATATCGGCACCGCAGGAGTTTAGGAAGTTTGCTAAGTCAACTATGTGGGGTTCGCGGGCGGCGTTTTCGATAATTGTCATACCCTTGGCGGTGGCGGCGGCAAGCATAATGTTGCAGGTTGCGCCAACAGAGGCAACGTCTAAATAAATAGAGGTGCCTTCTAAGGGTTTATCGGTATAACAGCTTATGCCGTTGGTGCAATTTACGGTTGCGCCCAAGGCTTCAAACCCTTTTATGTGCTGGTCGATAGGTCTTGCGCCCAAATTACAGCCGCCGGGGATAGCGGTGTGGGATCTTCCGAACCTGCCAAGCTCGGCACCCAAAACGTAATAAGAGCCGCGCATAATGCGTGCCAGATCTAAGGGTACGCTGTTGCTGCGCACGGTGCGGGTATCGATACGGTAGGTAAAGCGGTCGATCTTTTCTACACCGGCGCCCATACGGCGAACAATTTCCAACGCGGAATAAATATCGCTTACTTCGGGAAGATTTTCTAATATACAAACGTCGTTAACGAGGATAGTTGCGAATATAATAGGTAATGCGGCGTTCTTCATACCGCCAATGGTAACTGTACCGGTAAGGGGCTTGCCGCCCGAGATACACAATTTTTCCATTTATTAAAAACACCCTTCGGTTAATTTATCATATTTATATAAGTTAACATAATGATTGTAACATTCAAATCCCCAAAAGTCAAGGACATTTCTCCTCTACGTTACATTTTATGCGTTTTTTCACATCTTGACAAAACAAACATTTTAGGCGATAATATAGGTAGCTTATATTCGGGTTGTCTATACCCGTTTACATATTAAAATTTTACCCGTTTTACAGAAAGGATATTTATGGCAAAAATTAAAAAAACCAACGAACAGCCTGAAAGCAAGGCTAAAAAACTGCCCAAAAAGCCCAAAACCAAGGCTAAAACCAAGACCGACGCAAAGCCCAAAAAGGAAAAGAAAAGCAAGGTTAAAATTATTTTTCTTGGCGGCGTAGACGGCATTGGTATGAACTGCACCGCCTTTGAATTTGAAAACGATATTATTATTGTAGATTGCGGCGTTGCATTCCCCGAGGACGATATGCTTGGGGTTGACCTTGTTATACCCGTTTTTAACTATTTAGAGCTTAACGCCCACAAGGTCCGCGGCTTGCTTATTACCCACGGCCACGAGGACCACATAGGCGCAGTGCCCTATTTTCTTAAAAAGTTCCCCACCGTTCCCGTGTTTGCCACAAGGCTTACCTTGGGCATTATCGAGGGCAAGCTGCAAGAGCATAATATTAAAAACCCCAAATTGCAAGAGGTTTATGCAGGGGATACCGTCGGCTTGGGCGTGTTCGAGTGCGAATTTATTAACGTGAACCATTCTATGCCCGATGCCTGCGCTATCTGCATTGGCACACCCTGCGGCAGAATTTTGCACACGGGGGATTTTAAGGTGGATTTCACCCCCGTTGACGAACGCCCCATAGACCTGCCCCGCATTGCCGAGCTTGGCAGAAAAGGGGTTAGATTGCTGTTAAGCGACAGCACCAACGCCGAACGACCCGGTTATACCCCCAGCGAAAGCAGCTTGGCGGTTAGCTTTGACAGAATTTTTAACAACGAAAGCCGCCGTGTGGTTATCGCCACCTTTTCTTCTAACGTTCACCGCGTGCAGCAGGTTATTAACGCCAGCGAAAAATACGGCAGAAAGGTTGCCGTTTCGGGCAGAAGTATGCTTAACTTTGTTAACGCGGCTACAAAATTGGGCTATTTATATATTCCCCAAGGAATGATGATAGACCTTAACGACGCCCAAAAATACCCACCCGAAAGGGTTACGATTATTACCACAGGTTCCCAAGGCGAGCCTATGAGCGCGCTGTACCGTATGGCATTTGGCGAGCATAATCAGGTTAGCCTTAACAGCAACGATTTGGTTGTGCTTTCATCATCGGCTATACCCGGTAACGAAAAGCTTATTACCAAAATTATTAACGAGCTGTTTAAGCGTGGCACCGAGGTTATAACCTACAGCAATTACGACGTGCACGTTTCCGGCCACGCCTGCCGCGAGGAGCTTAAGCTTATGCTTTCGCTTACCAACCCCGAATTTTTTATGCCCGTACACGGCGAATATAAGCATCTTATTTCCCACGCAGGCCTTGCCCACGAAATGGGCATTGACGAAAGCCGAATAGTTATTCCCGAAATAGGCAGAGTTATAGAGCTTTCTAAAAAATCGCTAAAGCCCGCCGACCACGTAGAGGCAGGGGCAATGATGGTTGACGGAACCGGCGCAACAGAGGTTAACGACGTTGTGCTAAGAGATAGAAAACGGCTTTCCGAGGACGGCATTATAGTTGTTACCGCAGGTGTGGATTTGGAATTTATGTGCCTTTCGGTTTACCCCGAGGTTATATCCCGCGGGTTCGTTTACGAAAAGGAAAACGAAGAGCTTTTGGGCAGAATATGCGAATCGGCGCGGAATTCTATTATACGCAACCTTGCAAAGGGCATAGACGATATAGAAATTTTGCGTAACAAGCTACGGGACGACGTTGCGGAATACGCCCGCAAGCGCACCAAGCACCGCCCCATGATTGTGGTAAATTTATTGGATATTCAGCAATAATAAAAGCAAAATGACGGTTCACACGAACCGTCATTTTTTAGTGAAGAG
>JAFYOG010000118.1 GCA_017560285.1 Clostridia bacterium | reverse complement strand
GGCAAATATCTTGCTCACACTCTTAACAACACTGTTGTTGCTCCCCCCAGAATGCTTATTGCATTTATCGAAAACAATCTTAATGCCGACGGCAGTGTAAATATTCCCGAAGCATTAAGACCTTATATGCTTGTCAAAACCGTTATTAAATAGGAGTTTTTATGACCATTAACACCTTACTTTGGTTAAGTGCGGCAGGTATTTGCGCGGCAATTCTTATTTCCTATTACAACAGCAGATTTTTAGGCAAATTAGTACGCGCGCTGTTGGATATTGATGCTACTTCCCCTGAATCTGCTATTTCTTTAGAGGATTTAGGCATTAAATTGAACTACGCCGTAAAAAACTCGCTTCGTCCCGGAAAAAGCCTTACTCACGTTATTAACAAAACCGAAGACGGCAAATACTATATTATACCCGAAAAGGCAAGCATGGCTAAAGCCAAATACAGAGGCAAGGATATATCAATTGTCTACGTATCGCTTATAATAGCCACGCTATTGGTAATATGCCTTTTGTTAACATTTGCATTCCCCGATTTGCTTGAAGGCCTTTCTAACAAATTCTCGTCCACAATTAGAGGTAACTAATATATGGAAACAACACGCAAAATAAACCCTTTGCTTGTTTTGCTGATTTCGTCTGTTACAGCTGTTATAATTACAATTTTAGTTGCATATGCAGCCGGCGCTCGGTATGAAACGCTGGACAACGGTGCGAAATTCTTGGGCAAATCCGAAAACGGACAGCCTGTTAGCGGTACAATTAAATATTCCTCTAAGCTGGAAGGCGAGCTTGATTACTATGCAAAAACTATCACCTATAGCAACGGCGATATTTACGTAGGCGATATTGAGGGCGGTTGCCGCCACGGATATGGTAAAATGAGCTTTTATGCAACCGGTGATGTGTATGAAGGATATTTCTCGGTTGATGAAATTCACGGAAACGGCGTATACACGTATGCAAACGGAGATGTTTTTACCGGCACCTTTACGGATTCTGTAAAACAGGGCTATGGCACGTTTGTGTATGCTAACGGCAACTCTTACGAGGGATATTACGAAAACGATTTACGCCAAGGCGAAGGCACATTTACCTGGGCATCCGGCGCTAAATATGTTGGAACCTTTAATAACAATCTAAAAGACGGTTACGGCGTAATGACATATGCCAACGGC
This sequence comes from Clostridia bacterium, assembly GCA_017560285.1. Classification (GTDB taxonomy): domain Bacteria; phylum Bacillota; class Clostridia; order Oscillospirales; family CAG-382; genus Coliplasma. The sequence goes on along the minus strand of JAFYOG010000118.1, from coordinate 6,609 downwards.
GACCGCTACGAAGGTGATTTTTTAAACGATAAACGCCACGGCGATAAATGCGTATACCGTTGGGCAAACGGCGAGCGTTACAACGGCGCGTTCCGTAATAATTTTATGGATACACGTCTTGTTGATGAAAACGGCAATTTTATTGTAAACGATAAAGGCGAATACGTTCACGGCGAAAACGCAACCTATACTTTTACAACCGGCAGAACCTATCGCGGCTTCTTTGTAGCGGGAAAGGCTGAAGGAATAACCCTTGGTTAATATTCTTATAAAAGCAAAAGAACTAATACTAAAATGTGCAAAAAGCAAAAGATTAAGTAATTTAACGTTAATCTTCTCGGGAATATTGGGTACACTTCCCTATTTTGCAGAAGAACTGTTTTTGTTTACTTTTGTATCTTTGCTTGCACTGTTTTATATAGTAATTACACAAAGAAGGGTTTGTAAAAGAACTTTCGCACCCTTCTTTATGTATTTTTTAGGGTTCTATACACCGCTATATTTCTTTTTATCAGAGTTATATCCATACGACAGATTTGGGTTTTCGGGCTCTCAGGCAGGTCTGATTGCAGTTTGCTCGTGCATACTTATCCCATTGCTTCATGCCGCTGTAACTTCTTTGGTAATGCTTATATCCAAATGGATAAAAGACGATTGGAAGTTAATTTTCGGTTATGCCGGCATGTGGGTTATACATGAATGGGTATTGTCGTTGGGTAATATGGCGTTCCCATGGAGTAATATTGCCGTTTCTTTAACCGGTGTTATCCCTTGTTTACAAACCGCTTCGCTTTTTGGCAAGGATTTTATATCCTTTATTACCATTGCGGCTTGTGTGGCGTTTATATTTGCGGTTAAAGAAAAGAAAAGGGCATTTGCTGTTACCGGCGCGCTTATTATAGCTGTTAATTTTATTCTTGGCACGGCGCTTATGTATATCGACAAATCAACTGCCGAAACCGTACCTGCCGCAGTTGTGCAAGGGAACGTTTTATCTAACGAAAAATGGATACAAGGCAACAGTGAAAGAATTTTAGATACGTACGTATCTATGTCGAAGGAAGCCGCCGATAACGGCGCTAAGATTATTATTCTGCCTGAAAGCGCTATACCTTTTACGTTTACAGAAAACGGCATTATACATAAGGAATTAGCTAAAATCTGCAAAGAACGTAACGTTACGATAATAACGGGAATTAACTATAGAGAGCAAGGTGTGCTGTATAATTCTGTTATCGGCATTTATCCAAACGGAGAATTATCGGTTAGATACGATAAAAGGCATCTTGTTCCCTTTGGCGAATTTATACCGTTGGTAAACTTGTTGGGCAAGATTATTCCTTTTGTTGCCGAATTCAGTGCAGATTCAGGCAATTATTCCCAAGGTACCGAAGCTGTAGTTATAGATACCGAATACGGCAAAATTGCGCCGCTTGTTTGCTTTGATTCCATATTTTCGAAATATGCAAAAGAAGGCGCAGCTAACGACGGTGAATTAATTGCCGTGGTTACTAACGACAGCTGGTTTAACGACAGTCAAGGTATATATACTCACCTTCGCCACGGGCAAGTTCGCGCAATCGAAACAGGAAAATATATCGCCCGCGCGGCAAATACGGGAATTTCTGCCTTCATAGACGATAAAGGAAGAATTATAGAAAAATCGGGTGCGCTTACAAAAGATATTGTATATTGTGATTTATCGATGATTAAGGATAAAACCCTATATACGTATTTAGGCGATGTGATTTTATATGCATCTTTTGGGATAACGATAGTTTTAATAATTTTAAATTTTAGAGGTATTAAAAATGGAAAAAATCCAACTGCATAACACCGAAATTTATAACGGCGCTTTGGAAGTAAAGCTTGAATTAATGATACATAGCAAATCCATTGAAATTACAAATAAAAGAAGACCTGCAATGGTTATTTTCCCCGGCGGAGGTTATTGGATGACCTCGGACAGAGAATCGGAATCTATTGCGGCGTTTTACTTTGCGGCAGGCTACAACACCTTTACGGTAAGATACACCGTAGGCGAAAATGCTAAAATTAACAAACCCCTTTATGATGCGGCGGCTGCAATTGCGCACGTTCGTACCAACGCCGAAAAATATTGTATTGATCCTGAACGTATTGCAGTTATTGGCTTTTCGGCAGGCGGTCATTTAGCCGGATACATAAGCACCTCTTGGCACAGAAAAGAGATTGCTGATATTTTGGGTATTGATAACGAGCTTTGCAAGCCCAACGCCGCAGTTTTGTGCTACCCTGTTGTTACAAACAACGTTCCCACACATAAGGATAGCTTTAATAATTTGCTTGGTGCCGACAGAAGCAAGGAATTGGAAGACAGCGCAAACCTTGATATGCTTGTTGACGAGCGCACCTGCCCCTGCTTTATTTGGCACACCGCAACCGATACCTGCGTACCCGTTGCAAACTCATTGGCAATGGCAAGAGCTTTAACCGATAAGAATATAGGATGTGAGCTTCACATTTTCCCCGACGGCCCCCACGGTTTAGGCCGCGCAACCGCCGAGGTTGCACCCGATTATAACGTAGACGGATACCATTTACCATACGTTGCAAGATGGGCGGAATGGTCTTTAACTTGGCTTGAAAAAGTATTTTATAACGGTAAAATGACCTTAAGATATTTATAATTAATAATTTAACCTCCTTTGCGGCATAATACCAAAAAGGAGGTTTTCTTTTGGGATTTTTAATAGGTTGCTTTGTCGGAACATTATTTGGGGTATTTATAATGTGCTGTTTTAATATTGTTGAAAAAGAATAAAGGCGTTACATAAGTAACGCCCTTTTTAATTATCTAATGCCGTATTGTTCTATAATATAATCCATATCCTTATCGCCGCGGCCCGAAAGGTTAATAAGAACAGAGCCGGTGCCCATTTGCTTTGCAAGCTTAATGCCGTATGCAACAGCGTGGGAGCTTTCGATAGCGGGAATAATGCCCTCTAAACGGGAAAGAGTGTAGAACGCATCGATAGTTTCTTCATCGTTAATAACGTCGTACTTAACTCTGCCCAAGGTATGCAGGAATGCGTGTTCGGGACCGCTGGAAGGATAATCCAATCCACTTGCAACCGAATAAACGGGTGCGGGTTCGCCGTTTTCATCCTTAAGCATAATGCTGTTAAAGCCGTGCATTACACCTTCTTCACCATATTGCAAGCTTGCCGCGTGGTCGCCTAACTTTGTACCTCTGCCCAAGGGCTCGATACCGTAAATATCTACGGGGTGGTTAAGGAAGCCCGAGAAGAAGCCCGCCGCGTTAGAACCGCCGCCAACGCAAGCAACAACAGCATCGGGTAAATGACCTGTCATTTCTACAAACTGTTCTCTTGCTTCTTCGCCAACGATACTTTGGAAATCACGTACCATCATAGGGAACGGATGAGGCCCAACAACAGAGCCTATGCAGTACATAGCGTCTTTATATTCTTTTGCATATGCATCAAATGCAGCATCTACTGCTTCTTTAAGCGTTTGCAAGCCGTGGGTAACCTCTACCACGTTTGCGCCCAAAATTTTCATTCTGGCAACGTTAGGAGCTTGCTTTTTAATATCTACAGAGCCCATATAAATATCGCATTCCATACCGAAATATGCGGCTGCGGTAGCCATTGCAACGCCGTGCTGACCTGCGCCGGTTTCTGCAATAACCTTCTTTTTGCCCATATATTTAGCAAGCAAAACCTCGCCCATACAGTGGTTTAGTTTATGTGCGCCGGTATGGTTAAGGTCTTCCCTTTTTACATAAAGCTGTACACCGCCGAGCTTGTTAGAAAGACGCTCTAAGTGGGAAACGGGAGTAGGTCTGCCCTGAAATTCCTTGCGTATACGACGAAGCTCTGCAATAAACTTGCGAGATTGACAAATGGTAAAATAAGCTTCGGTAATTTCGTCCATAGCTTTTTTAAGCTCGGGGGCAATATATGCACCGCCGTATTTACCAAAATAGCCGTTTTTATCGGGATAATTTCTTGCGTAAGTATCGAAATCAACATTATTAAAAATCATTTTAAATTCCTCCAAAATATGTTAATAGACAGCGTAATTAAATTTTGGAGCCACGCCATCGTCTTGTAAGCAATATCATAAGTTACCTCCATAAGAAAAGCCCTTGACAGAAAAATTCTATCTGCCAAGGACGAACTAAACGTATATTTAATCCGCGGTGCCACCTTGATTCATAGTAACCTATGCGCTTTATAGGTACGTAAATACCCAAGACGGTTAACGTACGCCTAAACGTCAAAGAATACTTTGCAAAAATGCATTTCCGCCTTGCCCTCTGCGGTCCATTTGACGAACTGTTTCCTACCCGAATCTCAGCTACACGGGTTCTCTGTATGGGCGTGTTTCGCCTTTATCTCCGCTTCAACGGTTTATTATTTATTTATAGTAATTATAGCACTTTGTTTTTTAATTGTCAAGGATTTTGAACTCAGTACAAGTATATTATTTTAAATTGCGAGTTGATTGACAAGATTTTACACGAGTGATATAATTGGTATAGCATTTATAAGCATTAAAATTTAACGGAGTATAATATGTTCGAAAAATCATGCGGAACAATTCCATATACAATTAAAGACGGAACAATCTATTATCTCCTATTAAAAGCACTTGATGATGGTTATTGCGGTTTTCCTAAAGGACATGTTGAATTGGGCGAAAGCGAAGCTGAAACTGCACTTCGAGAAACATGGGAAGAAGCTTCCATAAAACCGATTTTAGATTCTAACTTTAGATGTGAACTGTCATACCGAATGGATAATGGTAATGATAAAACAGTTGTTTATTTTTTAGCGCATTTTCAAGACCAAAAACCAACACATAATAATGGTTTTGAAAAGCACGAATATCTAATTCTTTCGTTTGAAGAAGCTTTAAATGCACTTACTTACGATAACTCGAAAGAAATGCTAAAATCTGCTAATGAGTATTTAATGAAAAGATGATTATGAGGTGTCTATGAATTATCAGCAATTATTAGAGGGCATCAAAAAATACGGTTCTAATGAAAATGATATTTGCCTACATTGCATAGGAATTGAAGCCGATAAAATCAATAAAAATGTAATACTTGCACCTTGGTGGGAACCCAGTTCATTGCCTAATCTTGGAAAGGCAACATATTTAAGTGAATCGGATTTTTCGGCAATTAAGGTTTGGAACATAGAAAACGAGTATGGAAATATCACCTATATTAAAACCGGTATAGGTGCGCCCGTTTTGATGGATGTTGTGTTAGGTTTGGGTGTTACTAAATGCGAAAATATAATTTTTGTTGGTTCGGTTGGTTCATTAGACGAGAATATCGGCATAGGTGATATAGTTCTTCCCGAATATAGCATTTGTGGCGATGGCGCAAGCCGTTATGTGGCTTGTAATAAATTATTCGACAGCGATGTGTTTGGAACAAAGGTTAGCCCAAACAAAGACCTTTTTGAGACCTTATGTAAACGCACCCGTGATATATGTTTAGACAACAACGTTAAATATCACATTGGTAGAGCATTTAGTATCGATTCTATTTTTGCCCAATATGCACATATTGACGAAATTTTAGAAATGGGTTGTAATGTCATTGAAATGGAAACCGCTTCTGCTTTCCGTGCGGCTGAAACCGCGGATATTTCAATAGCGGCGATATTTAGCGTTTCGGATAATACTGTTATTAACAAAGGTTTAATTAGCGGAAGAACCGCCGAAGAAATGGAATACCGCAGGTTTGTAAGAAAAGAAATGTTCCCACAAATAATATTGAAAGTTTTCGAATAAATATTGGTGTCAAAATGGATATTGTTTTAAAATACGAAAATTCAAAATTCAATTATAGAGTATGTGCTATAATGATTTACGACGGAAAAATATTAGCAATGCAGGATGACCGTTCTCCTTATTTCTATTTGCCAGGCGGTAGAGTTATGATGGGTGAAACCGCTGAAAATGCTGTCATAAGAGAAGTTCAAGAAGAATTAGGGATTACACCTGAAATAATTCGTCCGTTATGGTTGAACCAAGCGTTTTTTAATGAAGAGGTTGATCATTTAAATTATCACGAATTATGTATTTATTTCTTGATGGATATTTCAAAAACCGATTTACTTTCAAGGGGAGAAAAGTTTGTTTCAAACGAGGGTCATAGAACCCATATCTTTCAATGGTTGGAATTTGAAAAATTGAAAGATGAATATTTTTATCCCTTATTTTTGAAAAAGGATATTTTTAACCTGCCGAGTGAATTTACACTTCGCACAGAGATCGAGTAATACAACAACACCGCCGAGAAAATCCTCGGCGGTGTTCTTTTCTTATATTGTTTGCGGATTAATACATTCCGCCGCCCATACCGCCTGCCATTGCAGCTGCATTAGCTGCGGCAGTTGCAGGGTCTTCTTTCTTATCGGCAACCAATGCCTCGGTGGTAAGAACCATAGCCGCTACGCTTGCTGCGTTCTGAAGTGCGCTTCTGGTAACCTTTGTGGGGTCTACAATACCGCTTTCGATCATATCTACAAAGGTTTCGTTATATGCATCGAAGCCAACGCCCTTAGGTTCGCTCTTTACGCG
>JAFYOG010000117.1 GCA_017560285.1 Clostridia bacterium | reverse complement strand
TCCAAGGGAATCCAGTGGCGAAAAATATTCGTAAGCCTGCGTGGTAATATCCTCGGCGGTAAAGTTGGGGGCGTTATCGTTTACAATATAATAAGGGCTGCCGCTAAACGGGGGAACGTTATTTATATCAAACTCGGGCAGCTCTATTTGGGGCTTGGAATAATCGTCGCCCGCCTTGGAATTATCCGTCCCCGCGGTGTCGGGGCTTGCTTTGCCGCAGCCCACAAGCACAAAAACAAGAGCCAATAAAAGCGCTAACAGCTTTTTCATTCTTATTCTCCTTTTTTATAAAGGTTTAGGGTAATTTTATCGTGGGAAGAGCCTGCAAATTCAACCGTTTTTTCTAACCTGAACCCAAGGTTTTCCACATTGTGGTTAAAAACCACGTCGGCGGGGTAAGAGCGGTTCCAATTAAACCAATAAAGCTCCTCTACCCCTGCCAAGCTTGGTACCGCTTCCTCGGCAAAGCAAAATCCGTTGCTTTTAAAAACGTTATCGCAAACCACGATATTTTCGCTTTCGGGGAACATTTTTGCGGAATATTCGGTCATAGCAAGGGGGGCGCCCGCCGCTAAATCTAAAACATATTGGCAAAGAACGCTGTCGCGGCTTTGACGGCGGTTGTTAAAAAGCATTCCGTTGTTTTCGTCGGTGCAGATAATTAACTTCATTTTATATCCTAACTGTAATTACGGTCGATTTTTATAACACATCTAAAGGTGGGGTTCATTGCCGCAACGGCGGCAGAAACCGCAAGCTTTAAGGCTTCGGGGTCGGTTTTGCAATCGGCGGGGATAGCAATATCGAACAGCACGTTGGTGTGGGTGTTGCCGGGCACTATTCTAAAATCGTGGCAGGACATACCCTCGTCCAAATCCTTAAGAAAGCCCTTTACCGTTGCCTTTATATCGTTTAAAAGGCTGTTTCGGGTATCGATAGGGTCCATATGTATAACCGTTTCGATACCGTATTTTTCGTAAATTTCAAATTCGATATTATCTACCACGTCGTGAATGTAAAGAATATCCTCGTCCATGGGAACCTCGGCGTGCAAGGACAAAAACTGTCTGCCGGGGCCGTAATCGTGCAATATAAGGTCGTGAACGCCTGTAACGGGTGCCCGCGAAAGCACCAATTTTTCAAGCTCGTCTATAAGCTCCTTATCGGGGCGGGTGCCCAAAAGGGGCTCGATAGTTTCCTTTGCGGCGCGGAACCCCGCAATAAGAATAAACACCGCCACAAGCATACCCACGTAGCCGTCGATAATATAATCGGTATATTGTGTTACCGCCAAGGAAGCAATAACCGCCAAGGTGCTTACCGTATCGCCAAGGCTATCGGCGGCGGTGGCGCGCATGGTGGGGGAATTAAGCTTTTTGCCCCAATAACGGTTATAACCGAACATATAAAGCTTTATTGCCACCGAAACCCCCAAAATTACCGCCGAAACAAGGGTAAATTTGGTTTTTATCGGCTCGGCAATGGCGTTTACCGCATCCGAGGCAAGCTCGAAGCCCATTATAAATATTAAAATCGAAACGATAAACCCTGCGATATATTCCATTCTGCCGTGGCCGAAGGGGTGGTCGGGGTCGGGCTTTTTGCCCGCAAGGCGGAACCCTATCATAGAAATAAGCGAGCTGCCCGCATCGGAAATATTGTTAACCGCATCGGCAACAACCGCAATAGACCCGCTTATAAGCCCCACGGTAAGCTTTAACCCAAAAAGCAAGGCGTTAAAAAATATACCCATCCCCCCCAAAAGCACGCCGTATTTGCGGCGAACCTCGGTGGATTGCAGGTTTTTGCTGTCTTTTATAAAAATTTTTGCAAGAAAAGCAACCATAAAATCACCCTAAACAAATTTTTTATAAGTATACCACATTAATTTATATCGCGCAATAAAATGTTTACAAAAATATTTCCCCTGCCCCTTGACAAATCCTATCGCCGATAATAGAATGTTAGGGAACTAACTGTTAGGAGGCTAACTATGTTTGACCGCAACAAAACCGTAGGGTTCCGCGTGCGTACCCTTTCGGTGGCAATAAAGCGGGCGTTCGATGCATCAAAGCCACAAGAAAGCTGTACCAACACCCACGGCTGGGTTAT
>JAFYOG010000116.1 GCA_017560285.1 Clostridia bacterium | reverse complement strand
TTTTTTTATTTTTTTCGTTCAGGCATTTATTTACGCGGCTTTTTGGGGGGGTATGGGTTTATCCAACCGCTTTTTCGGCAAGGATTTTATCTAAAATAGCTGCAGCGGTGGATACGAACCTTACGCAGGGGCGTACTTTATAATATTCCTCGGTGCGGGGGTGGGGGTCTTTTGATTGAATATTGGCTATGCCCTTTAGCAAATAGTTGCAAATATAGGTGCCGTGCTCGGCTTTGAATTCCTCGGCTATGCGGCGGATTAATGCGTAATGCTCGGTTTTTGCTTTATCGTCGGTTGGGTCGGTGGGGCCCCAAAGAACGCCTGCAACGGCGAATGCACCTGTTAAGGCACCGCAAACCTCCCGCAGTTTGCCCATTCCTGCCCCAAAGGAGGAGGAAAGCTTGATTGCGGTTTCTTTATCTATATTCATTTCGTCGCAATATGCCACGAAAACGGCTTGGGCGCAGTTATAGCCCGATGCGAAAAGTACCTCTGCTATTGCTTTATGATCCATTATATTATACCTCTTTTGTTTTTTACATTATAACCCTGTTTTCGCCGTCAGTCAACATTATTTTGCAGAATAAAGACTGCATTTTTGGAAAATATAGGGTTGGGGTGGTTTAATGACGGTTATTATTTTTAGGGCGTTTATTTTTTATTTTCTGCTTATGCTTATGATGAAGCTTATGGGGAAACGGCAGATTGGCGAAATGCAGTTGACCGAGCTTATTACCACGGTAATGCTTTCGGAAATGGCGGTTTTGCCGTTGACGGATACAGATATTCCCGTTACACACGGGTTACTGCCCTTGCTTTTGATTTCTTCTTTAGAGGTGGTTATTGCCTTTGCCGAGCAAAAAAGCAAGGGATTTAGGCGGTTTTTAAACGGCAACCCCATTGTATTATATGAAAAAGGCAGGTTTGTGGAAAAGAATTTGGAAAAGGCAAGGGTTTCGGCAGAGGACGTAGAGGCGATGGTTAGGGTTAACGGATATGCAACCTTAGACGAGGTAAGCTGTGTTATTTTGGAAATTTCGGGAAAAATGAGCGTGTTGCCGAAGAAATCCAACAAGCCTAATCAATCGGGGGAATAATATGGGAAATTTTGTTTATGCGCTTATAATTTTAGCGTTGATTATTATTTTTACGGCAGTTAACTCGGTTATTATCTGCAATATATGCGATGATATTACCGCACTTATAGAAGAAAATTGCGTTGAGGTTGCCTGCGGGGTTTGGGAGGATAACCGAAAATATATTTCGCTTTTTGTTAGAGATACGGAAATTGATTTGGTTGACACTGCCATAAGGCAGATAAATACCCAGAACCCCGACGGCAAGAATTTTTTTAAAGAGGCGGTTAACGAGGTGCGCCGCAGTGAAAGCGTTGATTGGGATTGTATATTTTAACCGCCGCTATTGACAGCGGGAAAATAAAAGTATATTATATATTTGTAGAGATATATGAAAAGACAGCTTGGAAGGGCTTATGGTAATTTAATCTTTACTGTTTAACTTCCCTGCCGTTCCTAAGCTATCGGGTATTCATTATCATATTATGCGTAAAACTGTCGAAAGGGCATATTTTTATGAAAAAAATTATTCTTTCTCCATCGGCGTTATCCTGCGATTTTGCTAACGCGGGGGTTCAGATACAGCAAGCCAAGGACGGCGGTGCGGAATATTTGCATTTGGACGTTATGGACGGCATTTTCGTGCCCAATATTTCTTTTGGTCAGCCCGTGGTTAAATCACTGCGCAAGTGCACCGATTTAGTTTTTGACGTGCATTTAATGATTACCGAGCCTATTAGATACATAGAGGATTTTGCCAAGGCAGGTGCGGATATTATTACCGTACACGTAGAGGCGTGCCAAGACGTTGAGGCTACACTTAAAAAGATTAAGGATTGCGGCAAGGGCGTTGGATTATCTATTAAGCCCAAGACCCCTGTTAGCGATATTGTTAAATATCTTCCTATGTGCGACCTTGTTTTGGTTATGACGGTTGAACCCGGGTTCGGCGGTCAGAAGTTTATGGCGGATATGATGCCCAAGGTTAAGGAATTGAGAGAATACGCAACCGCCAACGGTTTAAGCTACGATATTAGTATAGACGGCGGTGTTGGCTGTGATAACGCAAAGCTTTGCGTTGAAAACGGCGCGAATATTTTGGTTGCGGGCAGCAGCGTGCTTGCAAAAGAGGATATTAAGGATGCCGCAAGCAAGCTTTTGGCGGCGGCAATGGCAGAATAGGAGTTTTTTACATATAATGGCTACTACACAACAAAGAGGCAACGCCCCGCAGCGCAAGGGTTCTGCGCCCCAACGCAGGCCTGCTTCGCCGCAACGCAGAAGGAAAAAGAAGCCTGCAACCAATTACGGCTTTATTGCAATAGCCTTTATTTTGGTTGCGGTTATTTTGGCGGCGGTTATTATTGCTTTATCTTCCAACGGCAACGTTATCGAGGATACAAGCGACGTAAGCTCGGATATAAGCGGTAATATAAGCAATGATAACAGCTCTGA
>JAFYOG010000019.1 GCA_017560285.1 Clostridia bacterium | reverse complement strand
GGAGCCTTTAAGGAAGCGCCGCCGATAAGACCGCCGTCAACGTTTTCCTTGGAAAGAAGCTCGTCGCAGTTCTTTGCGTTCATAGAACCGCCGTACTGAATGGTGGTAGCCTTTGCTACGCAATCGCTGTAAAGACCTGCAACAACGTTACGGATTACGCCGCAAACTTCGTCAGCCTGGTCGGAGGTAGCGGTTTTGCCGGTACCGATAGCCCAAACGGGTTCGTAAGCGATAATAACGTTCTGCATAGCTTCTGCAGAAACGCCCATAAGAGCAATCTTGGTCTGCATAGCAACGATTTCGTTGGTGATGCCCTGTTCGCGTTCTTCCAAAAGCTCGCCTACGCAAAGGATAACCTTCAAGCCTGCTTCCAAAGCTGCAAGCACGCGCTTGTTAACGGTAACGTCGGTTTCGCCAAAATACTGTCTGCGTTCGCTGTGGCCGATAATAACGTACTTAACGCCGCAAGCTACCAACATATCTGCAGAAATTTCGCCGGTGTAAGCACCGCTCTTTTCCCAGTGGCAGTTTTCAGCGCCGATTTCGATAGCACTGCCTGCTGCAGCCTTAACAGCCGCGTCGATATCTACGTAAGGAACGCAAGCGATAATACCGCAACCGCTGGTATCCTTGCCTTCCAATTCTGCCTTAATAGCGTTAATAAGCTCTACTGCTTCTGCAGGGGTCTTGTTCATTTTCCAGTTACCTGCGATAACTGCTTTTCTAAACTGCTTGTTCATAATTTTTTAATCCTTTATTAAAATTAATTTAATATACAATAAGATTTTATATTTTCCAAGGACATGCGCCTTGGAAAATATACCTTGGAGGTTCGCAAATGCGGACATTTATGCACGCATTTGGCGCGAGCGCACGAAGCTCACAAAACCAAACAAAATGCACGCATTTTGTTTGAAAGCGTTAGCGCTTTATTTGTCGGTCATTGCAACGATACCGGGAAGCTCTTTGCCTTCCAAGTATTCAAGGGAAGCACCGCCGCCGGTAGAGATGTGGCTCATCTTATCGCCAAAGCCAAGGGTGTTAACAGCTGCAGCAGAGTCGCCGCCGCCGATAATGGTGGTAGCGTCGGTTTCTGCCAAAGCCTTAGCAACTGCAATGGTACCTGCCGCAAGAATGGGGTTTTCGAACACGCCCATAGGTCCGTTCCAAACAACGGTCTTAGCGGTTCTAACCTTTTCTGCATAAAGCTCGCGGGTCTTGGGACCGATATCAAGAGATTCCATATCTGCAGGGATAGAATCTACGTCTACGTGCTGAATTTCGATTTCTGCATCGATAGGGCTGGGGAAGGATTTGGTGATAACGCAGTCAACGGGAAGAAGAATTTCTACGCCCTTTTCCTTAGCGGTAGCCAACATATTCTTGCAGTAATCGATCTTTTCGTTATCTACAAGAGAAAGACCAACTTCATAGCCCTGAGCCTTAAGGAAGGTGTAAGCCATACCGCCGCCGATAATAAGCGCATCTGCCTTGTTAAGAAGGTTTTCGATAACAGCAAGCTTATCGGCAACCTTTGCGCCGCCAAGAATGGTAACGAAAGGTCTTACGGGGTTGTTAACAGCATCGCCAAGGAACTTAATTTCCTTAGCCATAAGGTAACCGTTAGCGGATTCTTCAACATAGGAAGCAACACCTACGGTAGAGCAGTGAGCTCTGTGAGCAGCACCGAAAGCATCGTTAACGAACAAATCGCAAAGGGAAGCAAGCTCTTTAGAGAAAGCCTCGCCGTTCTTGGTTTCTTCGGCTCTGTAACGGGTGTTCTGAAGAAGAACAACGTCGCCGTCCTTCATTTCTGCAACAGCCTTCTTGGCATTTTCGCCTACAACGCAATCGTCAGCGGCAAAAACAACGTTTACGCCAAGCTTTTCGGAAAGGCGTACTGCAACGGGAGCCAAGGAATATTCGGGCTTGGGTTCACCCTTGGGCTTGCCCAAGTGGGAACAAAGAATAACCTTTGCGCCGTTATCCAACAAGTATTTAATGGTGGGGAGAGCGGCAACAATACGGTTTTCGTCGGTGATAACGCCATCCTTCAAGGGTACGTTAAAATCGCAACGAACAAGCACGCGTTTGCCGGCAACCTTAAGATCTTCAACAGACTTCTTTGCGTTCATTTTAGAATCTCCTTAAAATGTTTTTATTTTTAATTTTAAAATTTTATTTCAGTTACATAGCGCGCCCATAGGTACCTATTATAACACGTTAATTATATACCAATTCTTCCCATAAATCAAGGGCTTTTGCAAAAAAATAAAAGGGCGCAAATTACGCCCTTTTGGGTTATTTAAAATGTTCTTCACAGTATTTTTCAAAGGCCTGCTTGCCCTTGCGTAAAGAGCTGGAAAGCTTAGAACCGTAATCTAAATAATCGGCAATAGCCTTGGTGGTAGGGGTGCGGATAATTTCGATGCCCGACCCGAAAACCGTTGCAAAATCAAAGGTTATACTGTCGCAAATTGTTTTAAGCATCACCGTTTCGCTGTTGGTGTTAAGGTAAAGCGAAAGGCGGGATTTTATATAAGCATCGGTCATAGTGCTGCTTCCTGCGGCGCAGGTTGCGCTTATTACCGCAGAAATAAAGGCCTTTTCCTGCTCGCTTGCGCTATCTACGGTTTTTGGAACCGAAATAACCCTCGCGTTAAGGCTTGGGGAAACGTGGTATTTTTCTTGCTCTGCGTTGTATTTGGGCAGGGGAACAAAGCCGTAATTATCCCCAAGGGCGGTGCCGTCCCGCAGACCGTACAAAAAATTCAGCTCGTGGCAGAAAAATGCCAATCTGCCTTCGGTAAAGGCGGTTGCCGCATCCTCTTTTGCCAACGGGTATTTACCGCGCACGTTATAAATATCCTCTAAATACTCTGCAATAACTTTAACGGCATCGGCTTCCATACCAACCCCAACGGGGTTTTTATAGGTGTTATCTATAAGCTTGTTCCCGCAGGAAGCCCACATAGCAAGGGGATATACGGTTTCAAGCTCGTATGCGCCAAAGGCAAAAATATCGCTGTTTAAATCAGATGCGGAATGGGAATAAACCTCTTTGGCAGCCTCGCGGGATATTCTGTCGAACTCCTCCCAGGTCCATTTGCCCTGCATTACAAGGGCTTCTATATCCTCTTTAACTAAATTGCGGTTATAGAACATTACGTAGGCTTCGTCATAAACCATCGCCGTAGGGTCGGCAAGCATATAAAGGCTGTTGTTTGTGGCAAGAGAGGTCGCCCAATCCTGCTTAAAATAGCTGTTTTCTATGCTGAAGTTGGGCAGAGTGTTCATATCGCAAAGCAAGCCCAAATCGTACAGTTTTACAGTATCTTGTGCAGATATAGAAATCATATCACAATATTTTGTGCCGCTTTCTACTGCATAGGCTAATTCCCGCTTTATGGTTTCAAAATCCTTTTCTACAACCTTAACCATTGCGCCGTAGGTATCCCGCAGAAAGCTGTTTCGCTCTTCCAACGCCGTAGAAACCGCCCCTTGGGTAGATTCGTCCTGATAAAAAGCTGTCGAATCGTCGGTAATAATTAAAAATTCCCTATATTCAAGAGTTTCGCCGCTTGTGTCGGGCAAGGGGATTTCAGATTGCAGTTGGTCGTAAATATCTACAGAGCTATCGTTCTTGCTTGCGGATTGCTCTATATATTCCACGTTTTCGCACCCCCAAAGGGCAATTAACAGCCCAAGGGTTAGCAAAACGAAAAATCTTTTCATTATATATTCTCCTATTGTTCCACGTGAAACGTTTTTGCGGTTGTTCTATGTTCCCCGCGGAAGGGTGTTTGCATTAAAAACAATTTTGTTCCACGTGAAACGTTTTATTTCACGGGTTCTACGATAATAGCATCCTCGGCGGAAATAACCTTAAAGCTTGCGCATTCCGCAGGGGAATATTCGTACCCCTTTCCAATTTCGGCGGGAACCGTGGCAAAGCAACCGCAATCCATAACCACCGCAACGCTGCCGTCGTTGTTGGTGTGCACGGGAAAACCGGTTAAAACCTTGTCCTTGTTGTTCCTTACAAAATCCGCGGCGCAATCGTTAAGAAACGCCTTGCGGTTGTTGTGTATAAATTGCTCGGCGTAGGTTGCTTCTGCGCAAACCTCTGCCAAAAGCTTAGAAATTCGGTTTAAATTAAGGTTTCGGGGCGTTTTTGCGCCGATAACCGTCTTTGCCATACGCTGTACCAAAAGGTCGGTATAGCGGGAAAGGGGGCTAAAGAATGAAACCACGGTGCTTGTGGCACAAAACGAGTTATCTATGGGGGTTACCGAAAAATCTGCACAGGGCACGTGCTCGGCAAGGGTATCGCAAACAAACTCGTAATAAGTGGTGCCTTTTGCCAAATCTGCAATCTCGGCTGCCCTTTTTGCAGGGTCGGTAACGGTTTTGTCTGCGTTAACAAGGTCCGAAAGATAATCCAGCGTGGCGGTATCCACCGCACCTCTGCCGTTGAAAATGCAGGGCAAATTCTGCTTTTTCATAGTTTCGCCAACGGCAATAGCCGCAAAATAGCCTATTTCCCGCAGCATTGCACGGCTGTCCGGCTCTGCAACACGGCTAAACGCTGTTATTTTGCCCAAATCGTCCTTTTTATATACCCTGCGGTAATAGGTGCAGTTCAAACCGCCCCTTCTGGAACGTTCGATGCAAAACATTGCCGCAAGCTCGTACATATTATCTATAATGCTTTGGAACGGTGCGTATTTCTGGCGCAACAGCATAACCGAAGAGCTGTCCGATGCAAGCTGAAGCTGGTCGATTTCGCTGTAAACGCATTCCGCCGCAACGCGAATAACGCTTTTTTCGCAAACCGCGGCTGTAACCTTATAGTTCTCGTCTAAATCAAGTATAACCGAAACCGCCAATTTATCGGTTCCGGGAACAAGCCCGCAAAGCCTTACGATTTCGGCGGGAAGCATTTCTCTGTCGTAATTGCCGCTGTTTCTAACTGTTCCGCGGCGCTTTCTTGCTTCCTCGTCCAAGGGCGAGCCCTCGCAAACGTATTCGCTAACGTCGGCAATGTGTATGCCCAGCTGCCAGCCGTTCCCCTGTTTATATAACGAATAGGCGCATTCTGCCACCGTGTTGGGTGCTTCCGTAAAGGTTATAACCGTCTTACTGCGCAAATCCAAGCGTATTGCCGTCTGTGCCGACGGTCTTATCCGCTGTGCCGCAACTGCTTGCTCTAATACCCTTTTGGGAAATTCGTTGTTAGCCGTGGTAATGCTGTCCATAGTCCCTGCGCCTTCTTTCTGTGTTTTAACATATATTTATACATATTAATTATATATCAACAATATTATGCCGTCAAGGCAATTTTGTTAATAATTTTAAATTTTCTAATTTAAAGGGAAAGTTTATCGTGATAATATGATAACATAAAGAAACAACAGTTCCTTCCGACCGACAAAACATATAGGAAAGATGTTGAATAAAGTTACAAATAAATCCTTTAATTCTTTTCTGTTTTATGGTATAATCAGTTCGATAAATAAGAATTTGTCGGTCAATTTTTACTCTACCATAGGTTTACTACTCCTCACTAAACCAATGGTAGGTGTGTTTTTTCTTGTTGATTATCTATACTGAATGCGAAAGGAGGCAATCTATGAATCAAATAAAAATAGGAAGATTTATTGCCGAGTGCAGAAAAAAGGCAAACTTAACACAAATGCAGTTGGCAGAAAAACTGGGCATCACCGATAAAGCAGTATCCAAGTGGGAGCGTGGCGTGGCAATGCCAGACACTTCGATAATGCTTGAACTCTGTAATATTCTTGGCATCAGTGTAAATGAATTATTAAGTGGGGAGAAAATCAATATGGAAAATAACAATCAGAAAAACGAACAGCTTTTGCTTGATATGGCGAAAGAATTGGAAAAGAAAAACAAAACAATTTGGTCTTCTATGTGGGCAATTATGATTGTCAGTATGACTGCCCTGATTGCAGGTATCTTTATCGCTGCATTTTTGATTCCCGAAGGAGTGTGGCAGCTCGTGGCAATTCTCGGAATTTCCGTTTTGTTTTTGATACCGTGTTTCTATGCGTTAAAACTTGAAGTTAGCGTAGGTGCTTATAAATGTCAGAATTGCGGGTATGAAATTGTCCCTACCTATAAAGAAGTGATGATGGCTATGCACAGAGGCTTTACCCGTCACTTACTGTGTCCCAAATGCAACAAACGCACTTGGTGCAAAAAAGTATTGAAGAAGTAAATTCCAATATGTTGAACAGATAAGAGCAGATGGGAAAACCCATCTGCTCTTGTTTATGCCATTATTCCGTTTTATCTCTTATCAAAGCTCGGGTTATAAGCGTAAAAGTTCTTGTAATCCAAATTATCCTGCACAATCCGCAACGCATCGCCGAAGTTAGCGATTCAAACAAACTGGGAAACCTATTGAAAATACTGGGTTTTGAGGATTTTGACATTCGATAATTAAATTGGACTTGCGATGCGAAATTATTCTGTCTAGGAAATTAAGGTCAAGGGAATTATAAGTAGCATGGAAAATGCTCAAACATTTGATTATTTGTCCTTATTCTGTTGGAGTATTTTTCTTTGTGAATTTAGAAAAGAGTTTCACTATGATTTTGCACCAAAATATGATAACAAAATGCTTGAGAATTATAAAAAGAACAGCAAAAATAGGCTTTATAAATTTGAAATAAAGCTTTTTTGTCCAAATAAACTGAGTCCTATCTATTGTTGCAAGTTCAAATCTTATCATTTTGATTCGGAATTTTGCCTCTATTGCGTTTGTTTTAGCAGATGGGTTGCATGAGATATCGTTAACAAAAAAAGCAAGTGCATCATTATTGGCTATGCTATTAAAATTACTTAAACCAACTTCCTTTCGCATAGAAACAAATATTTCAGAAATGATAAATATTATAACTTTATCATCATAATATTTACATTGCTTAATTAATGGGCTTGTCGAAAATTCTCGAAATAATAAATATAATCTGTAAATTTTTTTTGAGCCATACATTAACAAGGATGCGCCAGTATCAAAGAAAAGGCTTTTGATTTCATCATCGATTATTGGATTCCCGTTTTCGTCTTTTTTTAATGCTTTTTGTAAAAGAGAAATTAGTTTTATGTATTGGGCTTTTTTATCATCTCTTTGTTTGTATTTAATTTCTGCTCTGCGGCTAAAAATAAAAATAAGGGCTGTTACTATAACAGATAGTAATGCAATGTTGTCTGCGGTAATTAGCTTTTTTAAGATATTTATAAAGTTTTCCATGATACACTCCTAAATCACTTAAATTACAACTACATTATACCATTAACCAAAGAATAGTTCAAGGATATACAGTAAATAAGTCGATTCTTATTGAATTTGAAAACCATTTGTGATATCATACATTGTGATGTCGGAGGGATTATAATGAGCAATAAAATATCTTTAAACGATATAATAATACACAAATTTGAAGAAAAAGATGCCGAGGCAGTACAAAAACTGATTGTGCGAAATTTTTTGGAAATAAACAGCAAAGATTACGGCATTGAACTTATGAACGAACTTGTTGGCGGTTACAATATTGAAAAAATAAAACGAATTGCAAGCTATGCCCATATGTATGTGTTTGAGTTGAATAATAATATCGTAGGTGTTGGTGCGATTTCAAGTTATTGGGGCAGCGAAACCGAAAGTATTTTATTAACAATATTTGTTTTGCCCGAATTGCACGGAAACGGCATTGGCAAACTTATTATGCAAACCTTGGAACAAGATGAATTTTATATACGAGCGAACAGAATCGAAATTCCGTCTTCCATAACGGCTGTCGAGTTTTATCGTAAATTCGGATATGATTATAAAAACGGAATCAAAGAATTAGATAAAGAAAATCATTATCTTTTAGAAAAACGCAAATGACATAAAAAAGGGACTTCAGCTGAAGCCCCTTTTGTTATGCCGTTTTATCTCTTATCAAAGCTTGGGTTATAAGCGTAAAAGTTCTTATAATCCAGGTTATCCTGCACAATCCGCAACGCATCGCCGAAGCGTTGGAAGTGAACGATTTCCCGTTCCCGCAGGAACTTTATTGGGTCGGCAACGTCGCGGTCATCGCAAAACCGCAGAATGTTGTCGTAGGTCTTGCGCGCCTTTTGCTCTGCTGCAAGGTCTTCCGAAAGGTCGGCAATAGGGTCGCCGGTAGATTGAAAGGTGGTTGCGCTCCAAGGGGTTCCGCTTGCCGCCACGGGGTAAAGCCCCAAGGTGTGGTCGGTGTAATAATCGGCAAAGCCCCCTGCCTTAATCTCCTCGGGGGTAAGATTTCTTGTAAGCTGATGCACGATAGCGCAAATCATTTCCATATGCGCCAGCTCTTCCGTGCCTACCTTATGCTCAATAATGATGCATTCTATATACAAAACGGAGAAATTCCGGTTTTTTGGGTTCCTAATAGATACGATAAAGACGCGGGACAAGGTCATGCGTTACAGCCACGAAAATCAGACCGAATACGACGAACACCCCAACACCAAGAGACGCGGCAAAAGCAAAACCATCCGCATTTTCGCCTCCGTCCCCGAAGTGTTCTAAACCCCAAAAACATCGGATCATAGAAAAACACATAAAATAGATTCAATTGTAAAGTAAATACGCAGCCAATGGCAAAAAGCTTTACGGCTTTCACGAATTCGAAAGCATATCCGCTTTCGGCGAGGATTTTTTATAACGAAAATCCACTGAAATGAATATGTAAAAAGGGCGGAGACTAAAACGGTCGCTGCCCTTTTAATTGTTATAACCACTCCACATCTGATAAGGATAACGCACCTTCTGCGGTCATTCTTCCAATGGTGATAAGTGAGGTGCTTTCTTCATTTGAGAGCGTATGCTTACTTAATGAATTTTTATGTGCATCGTAATAGATGCAAAACCGATGAGAAATTACGTAGACAAAATCGTAC
This sequence comes from Clostridia bacterium, assembly GCA_017560285.1. GTDB lineage: Bacteria > Bacillota > Clostridia > Oscillospirales > CAG-382 > Coliplasma. The sequence goes on along the minus strand of JAFYOG010000019.1, from coordinate 6,367 downwards.
GAGCACTCCATTTCACCTAAAACTTCAGAAATCCATTCGGGGATATGCTGTTCTGCATATGTCGTTGGAATTTCAGGTAGGATTATTGCAAGTCCAAGTGTCCTAAAGGTTTCTCGATACTGTGGGAGTTTTTTTATCTTTTTCTTTATACTTTCCTGAATAAAAAACCTTTCTCCATCAGTAGTTCCAGAAACACTTATCGCAACTCCTTTGTTTTTCGGCGGAACGAATGTATATCCGCTTGACTCAATTGTTTTCTTGCGCTTTTCAATTTCTTTCGGAGTTCCCTTGTTCAATTCGGAAAACAATCGGGACACCATCATGTCCTTTTCCTTCACAGCAGCAGTAACTTCGATACCTATGCTGTTAGCACAATCTTGCAAATCAGGAGCTTCTCCATTGACCATTGCGTTATATTTGTCTGGGAATAAATAGCGCAAAGTCGCAAGCACTCTGAACTCTTGTGAGTGTTTCAGAAGACATGCTGTAATAGAAGTATTATATCTTTTATTTTTAACTAAGTCTGTGTTAATTCTCATGCGTTATACCTTAATAACAATTATTCATTCGTTTTGAACCAATTATATAATAAAGTTGTTATCTTTTCGCTTATCGTCGGAATAATGTCTCAGAAAGAAACATCAGAATTGAAGGATAAGGCATATGAGCTGTGAATCCGAACGAAAACAACATAGATACTATCTCAATGGTATAGCAACAAAAAATAATAGATATTCAGAATTTATTCATTGTCTTTGAGTGCCTTTAGCGAAAATTGCTTGTGTCATATTTCTGTTGTTGTAGGCTTTCCTCTCAGATGAAAGAATCGTCTCTGTTCTTCGGCTTTCCAACCTAACATCGGGGCTTTCTTGTTAAAGAAAAACACTGCATGTCCATGTCCGCCCTTGATATAACTGTCGTATGCTTCTTTGGACACAGGCGGACTATATGCCCCCTCGATATGATAATCGGCAAAATGAAGTTTTTCAGGGTCGAAAGTGAAGTCCCTTTTATAATCATAGAGAATCGTTCTTGCATCATTTATAACCTCCGGATAATCTCGGTCATAAAGCAAATATGCCAAATCAATTACAGCAGGACTTTTAATCGTGCTGATATTTGCGATAGCAGGATAATTGAATACTATAGTGATCTGGAAATGCTTTGTAACAAAGTCTCTGCACAGAGTAAGTGCTATGTGTGTTTTTTCTTCACTGTACTGATCTACCGTAAATCCTTTTGCTTTATTTTCGTTTTCCAATAAAAAGAAAAGGTTATCAACGCAGCAATTACGACCATTATTGTCCATGTGGTCAATCACATAGCCTTCTTCTTTCATTTTCTTATAGGTTTCTTCACCATACCATTTTTTCATTATGTAAATATGGAGATACCCGCCGAGTTTTTCGTTATAAAGGTATTCGCCTTTTTTGATCCAAGTAACCGATTGAATTTCCTCTGCATAGTCATCCCGTATTGTAGCGGTTGCGATATAATCCCAATCAGGATGAGAGATAGTAATTAGATCTCCGGTTATAGTAAACGTATTTTTACTTTTTCTTGGCATTTTTCACCTATCTTTTTTATTTATACAATCCTTGTATTTTCCATGGTATGAGAACCCAAGCCCCATTGTTTTTCCAAGGATATCCGACATTCCCGTCTTCTTGTTGATATGAGCAACCAAATTCAAGGTGTTCAGTATGAACGATGTCATTGCTTTCCCATTTCACCAATACAACAATTTTAGTTAGAGCAAGAGCACGTTCTTCTATTTCTTCCAATTCATAAGAAATTAAATTTTTATGTTCGAAAAGTTTTCTGCATTCTCCGGCTCGTTTTTTGTCAGAAGACTCATATGAAAAAATATTTTTAAACCAAACAGATAATGCACCATAATTATTGGCACGCCAAGCATCGAAAGCGCTAATTAGCGGTAACAGATATGGAAAATCCTTGCATCCCTCGATTGTTGGTGTTGCGGAGATAGTTTCTCCGATTTTAATCTCTCGCTTGACCCATTTTTGTATTTCTTGCCTATCAATAGCATTTTGCTTCATCTTTTTCAATGACTCTGAAAAAGGCGGCGGATTACACTCTTTTTCGAATTTTTGCTTTCGAGCATCTTCGCTGTCTTTCATATTCATCCAATCAGCTAAAGCAAACATTAAAGATATACATTTACAAGATACGTATTTGTTAGCATAGTTTAGATCTCGACCATGCAAAATTCCATTACGAAAAGGCAATCGGATTTCGTCGTGGTTTGTTTTGTTTCTGCCCTTGTTAAATATATCCTTTAATTTTGTCAGTCCATCGCTACAACCCACTAAACAATCCCATGCAGAAACATCGGTTCCTTCTGCAAAGAAGCCTTTGCTTTTTGTGTAATCGTTAACAGCGCCATCAATAATGATTAAAAACAGAGGAACACTTGCATGATAGCGTTCAGCAAAATGATCATCAAATGCGCATTTAATTAATTCATATCGTTCCCTAAAGGGTTTTGCTTTGTTTTTCAACCAATGCATAATATCTTTTACATCGGTTTGATAGTATTTAATTAATTCCTCCTCACCAGCCTCAAACCCATCCGCTTCATATGCTTCAACTGCACGTTCCATAAGCGGCATATTCATTGAATCATATGCACACCATCCTGCATCGGAAAAGTATTTATTAAAAGATTCAATCAAACGAATCATATTTGCCAAATTCGATTCTAACTCTTTTATTTGTTGGCGTTTTTCCTTGGGTAAAAAAATAGATAACCACTTTGAAGCTTCTATGTCATTCTGCAGTTTAATAATACTATGTAAATTGTTGTCTGGCATTTGTCTCTATCCTCCCTCCGAAAAGCTTATGTAAAAATGGTGAGGCACCGAGGATTCGAACCTCGATCTTCCCCTTCATAAATACACCCCGAAGTAAGTGATGTACTTATGAAGGGGGATGCTTTACCGTTAAGCGAATGCCTCGTTTTTACTATTCACTAAGCAACGTAGCTACTTCATGCTCCCAATTCACATTAGCCAATTCTGGATATAATAAACCAATAAAATAATTCACTTTTTTGGTCGCTCTTGAGTGAGATCCTAGTTCTTGAAAAGGTTTAATTAAATCAATCAAGCTATCTCTATTTGCTTTAATGATAGCGTTTATATCATACTGACTATTATTAAAAATGTACTTTGCAACATTATAGGCTGACCTTGAGAATAAAACTTGATCGTCAAATGTAAGGGAATCCAAACCATTGGGAGCATTCAACCTTGAATTGTCTGTTGTTTTTATTAAAGCACGTTTGTTTTTTAGCGTGGCTGAAGATTCTCCATTATGAACTATACAGTTTCGAATTAAACGATAGTATTTACAAATATCGATATCGTTTTTAATGTCGTTTTCAATGTTCGAAAATGCGATATTTAGTGTCCATTCCAACCAATCGTCTTCTTTTGTTTTTTCAACTTCTGTGATATTGGTAGGAGAACCGGGAAGATGTCTGAATGATTTAAGAAAATTCTCAAAACAAGAATTAACGTTTACTATATAACTTTTGCTGATTCTACACATATAGTCTTCTGCGAGAGTAGATACATTTAGATTGACACTTTGGGCTAATCCTTGCAAATCATTCTTTAATACTGTGCCATAATCTTTTTCCGTCATCCTAACCGACAGTTCCACATATTGATTTGTAGCATCAACGTATCCTAATTCATTTTTAAATGCAGACAAAATATTTTCGCCCATTGTTACTCTCCTACGATATGTTTGGTGTTTTGTTCTCACAATTAATCAGCAAATTAATTCATTCAGTTTGATTAGAATTGCTTCATATTTAATGTTTTCCGCATAAGCGAACTGTTTGCGGTACTTGTCCCACATAGCGCGGAGCTCGGAGCTTTCTTCGATGTTTTTCATAATGGTGGGAATGTCTGCGATTTGCTCGGTTGTGCCTCTGTGGGAAGCAGTGGCTTTCAGCGCATCGGCAAACAAGACCTTATCAAATTTCTGCGTAGTTGCAAGAATATAAGCATCATAAAAATCTCTGGGGCGAGTATTAAACACACCACGACGAAGAATAGTTTCAACCTTTTCTGCCATTACGGTTTCAATGTTGTATGCCCATAGTCGATAGGATTTTTCATCATCAAAAATCTCGGAGAAGATATATTCCACGGGATTTGGTGTAATCGCATCACCGGTAGAAACATCAATAGAAAGCGGTGTTACGATAGTATCGTATTTCGCATTCAACATCACGCGATATCCACCGTATATATCGTCATCACGGATAGATGTAACAGTTCCAACTTCAAAAGTAACATCATCATCGCTTTCGATTGAACAAATTGCTTGCAAAGCGCCGGTAATCGCTTCCGGAGTCAGCGGAAGGCTTTTGAGGGTGGTATCCAGATCCATCGTTGCACGATTGTCAAGACCCACGATAGCAGCAACCAGCATACCGCCCTTGAGGACGAATTTATCCTTATATTCCGACTCAGCAAGGCGGACAAGCAGACGTTCAAACATATAGTTTTGCAGAATTACCTGGGCAGGGATATTCTTCTGCTTAGCGATATTTCTGATTTTCGCCTTCAAGCTCATTGCACGACTCATAAAAGCACCTCCAAATATTTTCTTAAGACTCCCGATACTCGTAACTGTTTTGCATAACTGTAAAGACGATTCAAATCTTTATCAGGTCTTGCAGCATAGGCTTTGAGTGCTGCAAGGAAAGTTTCAGTTCCTACCTTGTTACGGCTTCTGATGATATCGCAAACAGTGCGTTCTAAATCGTAGCAGTTAACTTCATTGCCAAAGGGTGTTTTCAACAACGTTCTTCCCAAGTGGTGAAGCTCCGGTTTGATATAATACATCTTACATTCAGACTTCGTCGCTGTAGGCGGAACATTGCCGCTGGGAATTGTGAACGTATGCTCAAAGGGTGTTCTGTCGGAGATTCCGTGAAGATAAAGCGCAGTTTCGTGAGAGAAAATAATCTTATCCGAGCGCAGACCAATAGAGAGGAGTTCATCCTGAATATCATCTTCAAAGATATACTGCCCATTTGCAATGTGCTGTATTTTATTTTCAGTTTTCAACCTCCAGAGCGTCGCACGGGAAATTCCTGCTTCAATTGCTTTGGAAGTTGTTATTATACCGCCGTTATTCTTGGCTATATTTTGAAGTTTAGAGATAGTATCCATCGTTACACCTCCCGATTAAACTTTTTCTATAATATTATATGCGAAATGATGGTGTTTGTCAATCGGATACGAAACATTTTCACATATATCGGCCCTGAAATAGTGGTAAATGTAAACTGAACGTGGAAAATTATCAACAATCAACGTTGAAAAGTGATGCTAATCGACGCGGACCCATTATTTTCAAAGTATATACCGACGGACACGCCTACCTTATGCTCAATAATGATGCATTCTATATACAAAACGGAGAAATTCCGGTTTTTTGGCTTCCTAATAGATACGATAAAGACGCGGGACAAGGTCATGCGTTACAGCCCCGAAAATCGGACCGAATACGACGAACACCCCAACACCAAGAAGCGCGGCAAAAGCAAAACCATCCGCATTTTCGCCTCCGTCCCCGAAGTGTTCTAACCCCAAAAACATCGGATCATAGAAAATTACATATTGAATTGTTACCAATTTTTTATATATGCCGTTGTTTTGCCTGCACCTATGCGGTTCAGCTTGCCCTCGTTTACCAGCTTCTTCAGGTGGCGCTCCACGGTGGATGCGCTAAGGCTGGGGCACATTTCAAGAATGTCATTCTTGGTGAACTTGCCAATCTTGTTCTCAATGGCATTCATAACGGTGTCAATGGATGAGGGACTTACGATCTGAATACGATCATCAAAGTCGCGGTATGCGGATATAATCGTACCGAGCAGATATTTGACGAATGACGTGGGATCATCCTGCTCCTCGTGCCAGCCGACCTGCGAATCCTCCAACGAAGCGTAGTATGCGTCCTTGTTCTTTGCAATCTTAGCTTCCAGCGAAATGTACTTTCCGACCTCGTAACCTGCGCGGTAGAGGAGAAGCGTAGTTAACAGACGCGACATTCTGCCGTTGCCATCAAGGAAGGGGTGAATGCACAGGAAGTCGTGGATAAACACGGGGATAATCAGCAACGGATCCACCTTTGCTTCGCCGATTGCGCGATTGTATTCATCACAAATCTCCTGCATGGCTGCCGCTGTTTCGCAGGGCTTCAAGGGTGTGAAGAGTGTGAAACGTTTACCGTTCTCATCTGTTGCGCTGATATAGTTTTGTACGTTTTTGAATTTTCCGTCAAAGCCCGAATCGGTATGACTCAGCAGTATCTTATGCAG
>JAFYOG010000018.1 GCA_017560285.1 Clostridia bacterium | reverse complement strand
GAATAAGGGTAGCTGCCGTTTTTTAGCATTTCTATATCGTGGTTAGATTCTATAACCACCCGTCTGCAACCCGAAAGCCCCCGTAAAACACCCTCGGAAAGATGCCCAATATCGGTAAAATAGCCTATTTTTTCTTCCCCTGCGCGAATTCTGAACCCAACGCTTCCGCGGGCATCGTGGGGGGTGGCAATAGGGCAAATTGCCGTATCCTTTAATTCTACCGCGTTGCCGGTGGTTAAAGGGTTAACGTAACCGCAATAGGGGGCGTTTTCCAAAAGGTAATCTACGCAGTTTAACGGTGCGTAAACAGGCATCCCAAAATATTTCGTTATGGTGGGCAGACCCTTTATGTGGTCGCCGTGCTCGTGGGTAATAAATAGGGCAGATATGTTTTTTAACCCCGTGCCGATTTGGTTAAGGGCGGTTTCGATCATCTTTGCAGAAACACCGCAATCGATTAAAAATTCATCCCTGCCGTGCTTTACGTATGCCGTATTCCCCTTGGAAGAGGAATACAGCATATATATTTTTGCTTGTTCCATTAAAATAATTAGTCCTTAATACGGTCTTCGTATACAGCCGCCGCGCCAAAGGGGCGGATAGTGTATACCTGACAGGAATTTTCGCCGAATATGGCCTCGATAGCCTTTTTATAATCGTCAACCTTATCTGCAGGAACGTAAGCTTGGGTTGTGCCTGCAAAGCCGCCGCCGTGCACGCGGCAGGTAACGCCGAAGTTTTCGGCAATGGCAAGAGCAAGGCTTATGCCCTGTTCCTCTACGTTCTTGTTGGTGTAAACGTTCTGCAGGAATTTAAAAGAGGAATTGCCCGAAGCGGTAACGTAATTAAAGTAATCCTCTATTCTGCCTTCCTTTAAAGCCTGCTTTTGGGCATCAACACGCTTGTTTTCTGCAAAGAAGTGCATTGCGCGCATAATAGCTCTGTCGCCGATAATAGAGCGCATATAAGAAATTCTGCCCATAAAATCCGCTTCGTCGCATTGGCGCAGGGTTTGCTTGCCCATAAGCGCGGCAACCGATTTCATTTCTGCGGGAACAGCGGCGTAATCGTCGGTAAGGTCGGCGTGGTTGCCGCCGGTGTTAACAATGCAAAGACGGTAGCCGTATTTGCTAAGGTCAAAATCGATTTTTTCGGTCTTGGGGTTCATACCGTCCTCGAAATCCATCCACAAGCAACCGCCGCTTGCACAAGCCGCTTGGTCCATAAGCCCGCAGGGCTTGCCAAAGAAAATATTTTCGGCATATTTGCCCGCCTTTGCAAGCTCCATAAGGGCAATATCGCCGTTGTTATAAAATTCCGAGAAAATTCTTGCCACCATAACCTCGAAGGCGGCAGAGGAGGAAAGCCCCGAGCCTGTCATAACGTCGCTGGTGGTATAGGCGCAAAAGCCGCCGCATTTATAGCCGTTTTTGTTGAAATAATCTGCAATACCCGCAATAATAGCCGAGGAACTGCCCTTGCGAACGTTGTCGGGGTTGGGGTTGGAAATATCCACCACGTCCTCGCGGTAGCCAACGCTCTTTATTCTTACCTCTTCCTTACATAGCTTTGCGGCAATAGCGATAATATCTATATCCACCGATGCGGCGATAACTCTGCCGTTGTTGTGGTCGGTGTGGTTGCCGGTAAGCTCGGTTCTGCCGGGAACAGAGAACAAAATTGCCTCTAAATCGCCGTAAAGCTCTTTAAAATCCTCGGCAAGCTTTATAATGCGCTCTCTGCGGTTTAAAACGTCTTTGTTGGGGTAAAGCGATGCGATAACCTTATCGTAACCGCCCTCGTTAATAACCTTAATTAATTGAGTAACCTGCATTGTAGAATTCCTCGATTTCTTAATTATTTATAGCATATAAGAATACGTCCCAAGCGGGTATGTATTCCTTTTTTCGTAAATAAAATTTATAATTGCTGTTGTGCTTTCGCAAAAGCAAGGGGATAGATATATAATCTCCCGCCCTATGGTACAGCGCCACCGAAATATGGCTTTTGCAAACGTAAATAGTGTTTACCCCGCCGTAAATGGCTTGGGTATCCATACCCTCGGCATCTATTTTAATACTGCCCACGGGGGTGCCCTGCGCTTTTATATGGGTGTAACCGCAATAGCCGTCTATGCTAACGCATTTAACCTTATCGTCCCCCTCGCCGCAGTGGGATGCACGACCGTTGCCCGTATTAAAGGCAATAAAGCCGTCTTTATCGCCAACCGCCGCGTTTTCTGCAACAATATTTCGCAAATCCGCTGTGTTTTTTAACAGCTTTTTATAGGTAATGCTATCCGGCTCGAAGGCAACTATATCGGCATAAGTGCTGCTGTTTTGGGCATATTCGGTGGCGGTGTCGCCGTCGTATGCACCTATATCTATATGCCGCAAGCGGTGGGAATAAAATTCCCGCGGGGCGCAAAGCCCGTTGTTGCCAAGCAAATAATTTATATCGCCGGTAATATTATACTTTATAAGCTGTATAAATATTTCCTTTGATAAATCGTCCGCCAAAAGGCTGTAAACCCTTTCGAAGGCTTCTAAATTGGCTTCTATATATTCCTTGTTGCAAACGCCCTCGCCAAAAACGGGAAGGTTTGGGGAAACTATCTTATGTTTTTTTGCAAGCTCGTACAAAAATCTGCACTTTTCGCCTTCCAGCCCAAAGCAAACAACCAAGCAAAGCCTGCCGTGCACGCTTTCGGCGTGGCTTATTTTTTCTACGTTATAGCCCAAAAAGCTTTGCCCGCGCACAAATTCATCCGATGCCACAACCCCTTTTACGGTTATACCGTAGGATTGCAGATAAGCCAAAATCTTTTCGGCGCCGTTGCCCATTCCGTAAAGAAAAATCGGCAAGGCTTCTTCCTTTAGGCTTTGGGTAAGGCAGGGAAGAGATAAAGCGAATTTTATCATAAATCTTCCTCGGAATGGCTCTTAAAGCCCTCGCCGAATACGCTTGTCGCCTTTGTAACGATCATAAATGCATCTTCGTCGATTTTGCGAACCAAGGCTCTTGCCTGGGGCAGGGCTCTCATTCGCATAACGCACATCAAAACCTTTTTGTCCTTATCGGTATATGCGCCCTTGGCGTAAAGATAGGTTGCGCCAACGTCAAGATCGTGCAATAAGCGTTCGGCAATAATATCGTCGTTCTTGCTTATAATATAAACCATTCTTGCCTCGTCCGACCCGTAAAGCACGGTGTTTAGCACAAACATCTGCACGCAAAGTGCAATGCCTGCAAAAAGCGCCTTTTCTACGTTTTGGAACACAATACCCGATGTAACGCAGATTGCGCCGTCAACAAAAAGGAAGGCACTGCCGGTGGACATATGCTTAAATTTGGTACGCAAAACCTTAACTATAATATCGGTACCGCCGGTGGTTGCGCCGCCGCGGAACACCAAGCCGATACCCGTTGCAACCAAAACACCCCCTGCCACACAGGCAAGAAGATCGTTTTGGGTTACCTGCCCTATATATTGGCTAAACAGGTTTATGGCTACCGAGCTTAAGGGGATAGCAATAAGTGTGGGTATAAGGAACTTAAACCCAAGCTTCCAAAGCCCCAAAAGTATAATAGGCACGTTAATAACGATTACCCAGGTACCAACGGGCATTATATCGATAAAATGGCTTATAATTATGGCAATACCCGAGCATCCGCCGGGGGCAAGGTTATTGGGCGCCAAAAACAGCCCTATACCCGCCGCAAAAACCACACAGCCTAAAAATACCTGAATATAGTTTCTTACAGAAACAGGAATTTTGTTTTTTAACTTCAATTCTATTCACCGTCCTCGGGAAGATAAAGATCAGTATCTAAATTAAGCTCCATACCAAAGCTTATAACTCCGTAACCCTTTTCGTTATCCAAAACCGTAATTTTTACGTCGTAATAAAGCTCGTTATAAAAAATAACGTAGGCGCATTCCAAAAGAGTACCCTCTATATCGGTATTATTTATATAGCTTTTTCCCGTTGCGGTAACGGCGGTAAGGGTTTTGTTGGGCTTAAAGAAATGCTTTTCTGCCATATCGGAATAAAATTTATCGGTAGGCATAGCCTCTGCCATATAATCGGGGTGGATGTATTTTGCCATATCACCGTTGTTTTTTGCCACCAACGATTCTAAAAAGGGCTTGGCGTATTCGTCGCTTTTTTCAAATGCGGCGGTATCCTCGCTTTTGCAAGCGCAAAGGGTTAATATTAAAATAAAGCAGGTAAGAATTAAACAGATTTTTTTCATAACAAAATCCTTTTTATCAAATCCTTTTATTTAAGTGTATATGTACCAAAGTAAGCGCGTTTTAAAAGCAGATAATCGCGGGCATCAACCTTGCCGTTGCCGTTTATATCCGCGGCAAGCTGCGCTCCTTTGTCGGCTTCATAGGTGCCAAAATAGGTTCGCTTTGCCAAAAGATAATCGCGGGCATCTATCTTGCCGTTTCCGTTCATATCACCCAAAACAACCACAATAACCGAGAAAACACCACCGTTTGTAAGGGTTTGCCCCGTGCATACGGTACCGCTTTCTATCTTTTTGCCGTCTTTTGTAAGGTAAACACCGTTTAAGGGCTGTAAAAATGCGCCTATATCGGTTTCGGGGTAAACGTAGGTTAAATATCCATCTTTAATATCGTATAAACCTGCAGGAATAGGGGAATTACTCTTTTCTACCGAAACCGTCTTGCTGTCGCCCAGACCTATAATAAAGCCGTTTTTGTTGTTAATGCCTATGGCGGTGGCAGAATTAACCTTAAAGCTTGTAACAGCGCCCTCGGTGCCGATAACGTAAAAGGGAATAGACAATTTAATGCTTTCGCCCTTTTTTAAAATTTCCGATTGTGTAAGCGATTCTGCGTGCAACGCCGCAAACCGCAAAACGTATTTACCGCTTTCTTCATAAAGGGTACACATCTGCTCCCAGGAATTTTGTGGCATCGAAGCCATAAAGACGTCCATTTGATTATTGTCGTTTTGGGTTATATAGGGTTTAAATACGTTTTTGTCGTATTCAAGTGCAAATTCAAGCCCTATAATACCCTCGGCATCGCCAAGGTTTGTAACGGTGGCGTTAAGGTAATAAAGCCCGTTTTCCTGCACCGCTTGGGTTTCGCCCAAATCTATGCTAAACTTTTCTTTTTCACTTGCCGCCGCAACCGAAACCGTCATCCCCTTGCCAACCCGAAGACTAAAGTCTGCATCGCCGACTATGGCAACAATTTCCTCGCTTAATACCGAAAATTCAAAAACGCCTGCCGCATTAACCTTAAAGGGAATTTCCAAAACAATCCCTTCGGCAGTGTTAAGATAACCGCCCCCTTCGGGCATGGCAAACCTAAAATAATACCTGCCCTCGCTTTGGGAATGATAGCACATCTGCTCCCAACCGTTAGGTAGCTTTTTTATAAGCGAATCCATTTCGGTATTTTCCTCGGTGTTTTTGGTAACGGTGGGCGAAAAGCCCGATTTGTTGTAATCAAGCGTAAATTCCAACCCCGCCAAATTTACCGCAGGCTTGGTTATTGTAATTTTTATAATAATTTCTTCCCCAACGCGGGCATCGCCAACAGCCGAAACAACAATGCTTACCGCATTATCGGCGGCAAATACGCTAAAAAACGGGGAACAAAGGCATAAAATCAAAATAAATATAATTGTTTTTGTGCCAAGCTTCATATATACCGTCCTTTATCGGTTAACTACTTTATAAATCTCGCTTTTTCCTATTCCGCGGTCTCTGCCCACCTGCTTGCAGGCATCCATTTTGCTTAAGCCCAACGCAATATAATGCTCTACGTGCTGTTCGACCGTCATATCCTGCCAAAAAATATCGCTTTGGCTGTTGCCCTCGCACACAAGCACGTATTCGCCCTTCTTTTCGGGCGGGGTAAGCTGTTTAAAATTCTCTGCCACTTGGGATAAGGTGCCCCTAAAGTGCCGTTCGTGCACCTTTGTAAGCTCTTTCATAAGCACACAGGGTCTTTCACCGAAAAAGCTTGCCATTTCCTGCAAATAATTTTCGGCATCGTGGGGCGAAACGTAAATAATAAAGGTGCGCTTTTCCTGCTTTAATTCCTCTAACCGTTCTTTTCTTTCGCGGTTGTTTTCGGGCAGAAAGCCCTCAAAGCAAAATCTGCGGCTGCTTAAGCCCGATGCAGAAATAGCGGTAACCGCCGCGCAAGCGCCGGGCAACGCGCAAACGGGTATAGATTGCTCTACCGCCGCCGCAACCAGCTTTTCGCCGGGGTCGCTTACGGCAGGTGTGCCTGCATCGGTAATAAGTGCACAGCTTTCACCGTCAAGAATACGGCGGCAAATGGCATCGATAGCGTTTTTGTTGCTGTGCTCGTGGTAGCTAACCAAGGGCTTTTTAATATCCAACAGCATCAAAAGCTTGCCCCCAACGCGGGTATCCTCTGCGGCAACGAAATCTACGGTAGCAAGCGTTTCTCTTGCACGCTGGGTAATATCCCCCAAATTTCCTATGGGTGTGGGCACAATATAAAGTATTCCTGCCATTTGCATCCTCTGTAATAATAGTAATTTATCAGTTCTTTGCTTCGTACCAGCTCTTGCCCCTGCCTATATCTACTGCCAAGGGCACCTTAAGGTCGGCAACCTCTTGCATTGCAATACGCAAAATTTCTTCTGCTCTGTCGGCTTCCTCTATGGGGCTGTCTATAATCAGTTCGTCGTGTATTTGTAAAATAAGCTTTGCCTTAAGCCCTGCTTCCTTAAGCATTCTGTCGGTGTTAAGCATTGCCAGCTTTATAAGGTCTGCCGCCGCACCCTGAATAGGCATATTCATAGCCACCCGTTCGCCAAAGGCTTGGGTAATTTTGTTGCTTGCCGAAAGCTCGGGTATATATCTTCTTCTGCCAAAGAATGATTCCGCATAGCCGTTTTCCCTTGCAAAATCCTTTGCGCGCTGTAAATAATCCCGTACCTTGGGGTACTTTGCAAGATAATTTTCTATATAAGCCGCCGCGGTCTTGCGGGGTATTTTTAGGTCTTGGGATAAAGAATAATCGCCTATACCGTAAATAATACCAAAGTTAACCGCCTTTGCCCGCTTGCGCATTTCGCCGCTTACCTGGTCGGCAGGAACGCCAAAAACCTGGCTTGCGGTTACGGTGTGAATATCCTCGCCGTTCTTAAAGGCTTCTATAAGCGTTTCGTCGCCGGAAACGTGTGCCAAAACACGCAGCTCTATTTGTGAATAGTCGGCATCTATTAAAATATGTCCGTCCTCTGCAACAAAGAATTTGCGTAATTCTCTGCCCTTATCGCTTCTAACGGGAATGTTCTGCAAATTCGGCTCTGCCGAAGAAAGCCTGCCGGTAAGGGTTTGGGTCTGCTTAAAGGTGGTGTGAATTCTGCCCTTATCGGTAATCTGCTTGCCCATACCGTCGCAATAGGTGTTCTTTAGCTTGGTATCCTCGCGGTATTCCAAAATCAAGCCGATAATAGGGTGGTAGGGTTCAAGCTTTTCAAGGGTTTCTCTGTCGGTAGAATAACCGCTTTTGGTTTTGCGGTAATGGGGGAGCATAAGCTTTTCGAACAAAACGTTACCCAACTGTTTTGGGGAATTAATATTAAACTGCTCGCCTGCCAATGCGTAAATCGCCTGCTCTTCCTCGGCAATGGCTTTTGAAAGCTCTGCCGAAAAAGCGTCTAATGCCTGCTTATCTACGGGGAATCCGTCGGCTTCCATTCTGCACAAAAGCTCTGCCAAGGGCAATTCCCATACCTTATAAAGGCTATAAAGTGTGGGTGTAAGCTTAACGTTTAGCTTGCCAAAAAGCTCGGGCAGAAGCGAAACCATAACCTCGCTTGTGTTAACCCCAAGGTTATCTAAGGCAACCTTGCCAAATGAAACACCGTTATCCGCAGGGGATACAACGTACGCCATAAGCGAAATATCCTCAAGCTCGTTAAAGCTTACGTTCGCCTTGCGCGCTATGTGCAAAATTTCTTTGCTCGACCAGCAAACCGCCTTTTTGCATTCTGCGGCAAGAGCAATGCATTCCAAAGCATCGCCCTTAAAGCATTTGCCCTTTGCATAAGCATAAAGCACGCCTTCGCTTGTGTGTATATAAATAACCTCGTCGGATATATTGCCAAGGTGGGATATAGGCAAAAATTCTTCCTCTGCCGCAAGGGTGGGGGCAGAAGCATCCAGCTTATCCAAAAACTGTTTAAACCCAAACCTAACGTAAAGCTCGCGCAGGGCGGGTATATCACTGCCGTTATAAGCGCAGTCTGCCACGGCACAGCCAAGGGGAACGTCAAGCTTAATTTCGGCAAGAAAACGTGAAATATATGCGCTTTCCTTGCCCTCCCGCAGCTTGTTGCCCACCGCACCGGCAATTTCATCGGCGTGGGCGTAAATGTTATCCAAGCTGCCGTATTCTGCCATAAGCTTTATTGCGCCCTTTTCGCCAATGCCGGGTACACCGGGGATATTATCAGAGCTATCCCCCATAATGGCTTTAATATCTATAAGCTTTTTGGGCTCTACGCCGTATTTTTCTTTAATTTCCGCAGGGGTGGTAACCTTGGTATCGTCGTTAGAGCAAAGCAAAACGGTAACGTTTTCGTTAACAAGCTGAAAGCTGTCCCTATCGCCGGTAACGATAAATGTGTGGTGCCCCATATCCGAAAATTCATTCGACAAGGTGCCCAAAATATCGTCTGCTTCATAGCCTATAACCGTAATAACCTTTAACCCCAGCGCGGCGGCAATATCCTTTGCAAAGGGAAGCTGAAGCGCCAATTCCTCGGGCATGGGCTTGCGGGTGGCTTTATAAAAATCGCATTCCTTGTGGCGGAAGGTTTTTTCTTTAAGGTCAAAGGCAATGGCGGCGTAATCTGCACTGCCGCCTATTTGGGAAAAAGCCTTGTTTATCATCCCCACAAAGCCGTAAAGAGCGTTGGTGGGCAGACCGTCGGGGGCAGTAAGAGGGCGCACCCCGTAAAAGGCACGGTTTAATATGCTGTTTCCGTCGAAAATTAAAGCTTTTCCCATGGTTTTTACCCCTTATAATTAATCATAATTATTGTACCACTATAATACCGCAAAGTCAATAAAAACCCCTGCAAAATGAAAAAAGAAAAACGCCGTTTTTACGGTGTTTTTCTCTCGGGTTGGCGGCAAAGCAGTCAACCCGAGCAGACTGCGAGAAACGAAGTTATTTTTGAAGAAAAACGAGTTTGTCATCGGTCTGAAAAGAAAAAACACCGTTTTTGCGGTGTTTTTCTCTGTTTTTAATTTAGATTTTTAAAACCTTCAAGTAATCGAGGATGGAAAGTACGATACCGCAAAGCGCGTAAAGACCAACCAAGCCGCCGATGATAGAGAAGATAACGCCCAACACGGGAATAGTGCCGAACAAGCCGATAACAGCGCCGATAACGATAGATGCAACAAAGTAAAGCACACAGTTAATAACGAGCGCGATAACGTCCTTCTTTTCTATGAAGGAGAAGGGGAAAATCTTTTTAATGATATCCATTGCAAAGCCTCCAATATTAGTTTGATTAAATTATAATACAATGCTATGCTAAAATCAAGGTTTTTTTGTAAAAAAACAGAACAAACCACTACCATTATATGAACGCGGCTT
>JAFYOG010000115.1 GCA_017560285.1 Clostridia bacterium | reverse complement strand
TAGGGTAACGGGCGCACGCAAGGGGCGCCCCTACGGTTGTGATTTTGCAACTTGCGAAGCGGAATTTGCAGGTTATACAAATAGTATTGAAAATGATAATGGTTTTGGTGTATGATATTTGCGAAGGGAGAGTGCGATATGAAAATAAACATTATTCACGAGCCGAATATAAACGAGCCCGAAATAACAGTAAAATACGGTTATATTGATGCAGAGCTTGAAGATATTATCGCGTATATAAGTCTTGCAGATAACCGTATGATTGGCAGCATTGACGGCGAGACATATTTTATAAATATTTCGGATATTTTGTACTTCGAAGCGGTTGACAGGCACGTGTTCTTTTATACCGCCAAAGAAAGCTACGAAACGAAAACCAAAATTTACGAAATTGAAGAAAAGTTAAGCAATACGCCCTTTGCAAGGATTTCTAAATCGGTTATCGTTAATCTGCGCAAGGTGAAAAGCATTAATGCAGAAAAGCACAGCAAGTTGTGTGCAACATTGATTAACGGTGAAAAGGTTATTGTTTCGCGGCAATATTTGAACACTGTTAAGGAAAGGTTGGGTATATGATTATGAAACTCCCTAACAACAAGTTTTATAGATTTTTATTTTTATACTTTCTTACGTTTGGTGCAAGTGCGTTTATGCTTTTGACCATTTCATTATTTATTGACAAAATTAATTTTGAAAATATGCTTCGCGCATTTGCAATAGGATTTATTGCACCTACCACACTAAATATACTTTGGTTTAGCAAAACGACGGATATTGTTGAGCTTTGGATAAAAAGGATATACTACTGTATTATCAGCATGGGCTGGATTGCGGCGTGTATATCGGTATTTGATAACGGGTTTAATTTATATAAATTTGCCCTGAGTTTTGGCGCTGGATTAGCGGTAACATTAATTTTAGGCATACCCGTTTGGTTGATTGCAGACAGGCGTCAAAAGAAAAAACTGGAAGAAATTAACCTAAAATTACAAGAAAACCAAAACTCATAAGCTGAAAAAGGACGGTTAAAAACCGTCCTTTTTATGTTCTGCGCTATTATACGCGATAAAACGCTTTTAAATGGATGCAGATTGGAAAAACAGAACCCGAAGCAATAGCAATCTATTGCGAGCGGTGATGTTTTTTCAAAGTAAAAAGGACAGTCGAGGACTGTCCTTTTTATGTTATGCGCCGTTTTAAAGCGTTTTAATTAAAGCTTGGGGCCTGCTTCTACCAAAGCCTTACCAGCTTCGTTGCCGGTGTACTTAGCGAAGTTCTTGATGAAGCGGGATGCGAGATCCTGTGCCTTTGCTTCCCAATCTGCAACGTTAGCGTAGGTATCGCGAGGATCGAGAATGCCGCTGTCTACGCCGGGAAGTGCGGTGGGAACTGCAAGGTCGAAGTGAGGAATGGTCTTGGTTTCTGCGTTAGCGATGTCGCCGTTGAGGATAGCGTCGATAATGCCGCGGGTATCCTTAATGGAGATACGCTTGCCGGTGCCGTTCCAGCCGGTGTTTACAAGGTAAGCCTTTGCGCCGGAAGCTTCCATCTTCTTAACCAATTCTTCTGCGTACTTGGTGGGGTGGAGTTCGAGGAACGCCTGACCGAAGCATGCGGAGAAGGTGGGGGTAGGTTCGGTGATACCTCTTTCGGTACCTGCAAGCTTTGCAGTGAAGCCGGAAAGGAAGTAGTACTGAGCCTGTTCGGGGGTAAGAACGGAAACGGGAGGAAGTACGCCGAATGCGTCTGCAGAAAGGAAGATTACGTTCTTTGCAGCAGGAGCAGCAGAAACGGGACGTACGATGTTGTTGATGTGAGAGATAGGATAGGAAACGCGGGTGTTTTCGGTAACGGACTTATCGGTGAAGTCGATCTTGCCTTCTGCATCGAGAGTTACGTTTTCGAGAAGAGCGTTTTTCTTAATAGCGTTGTAAATATCGGGTTCGGAATCCTTATCGAGGTTGATAACCTTTGCGTAGCAACCGCCTTCGAAGTTGAATACGCCGTTATCGTCCCAGCCGTGTTCGTCGTCGCCGATAAGAAGTCTCTTAGGATCGGTGGAAAGGGTGGTTTTACCGGTACCGGAAAGACCGAAGAAGAGAGCGGTGTTTTCGCCGTTCATATCGGTGTTTGCGGAGCAGTGCATGGAAGCGATGCCCTTGAGGGGGAGGTAGTAGTTCATCATAGAGAACATACCCTTCTTCATTTCGCCGCCGTACCAGGTGTTAAGGATAACCTGTTCACGAGAGGTGATGTTGAATGCAACTGCGGTTTCGGAGTTGAGGCCGAGTTCCTTGTAGTTTTCTACCTTTGCCTTGGAAGCGTTGTAAACGATGAAATCGGGTTCGAAGTTTGCAAGTTCTTCTTCGGAGGGAACGATGAACATATTCTTGATAAAGTGTGCCTGCCATGCAACTTCAACGATGAAACGAACAGACATACGGGTATCTACGTTTGCGCCGCAGAATGCATCTACAACGAAAAGACGCTTGTTGGAAAGTTCCTTAACAGCGAGATCCTTTAATACGTTCCAGCTTTCAACGGAAAGGGGGTGGTTGTCGTTCTTATATTCATCAGAGGTCCACCAAACAGTGTCCTTGGAGTTTTCGTCCATAACGATGAACTTGTCTTTGGGGGAACGGCCGGTGTAAACGCCGGTCATTACATTAACAGCGCCGAGTTCACTAACCTGACCTTTTTCGTAGCCTTCCAATTCGGGCTTGATTTCTTCTGCATAAAGAACATCATAGGAGGGGTTGTGTACGATTTCGGTAGTACCGGATATACCGTACTTGCTCAAATCGAGATTTGCCATTTTTTAATACCTCTTTCTTTTTTAATTCAAATTGTACCGTTTATAATATACAATACCCAACGGTCAAATGTCAATATCATTTACAAGAATTTTCCACAATTTTGGCAATATTTTTTTGTGAAAATATACAAGACAAGGCTCCCCTTGCGCAGGGAAGCCTTTTTTATATGTATGGGTTAATGGTGGAAGGGCATGAAATAACGCTGTCTGCGGACAGCTACCCCTAATCCGTCAACTTTACGTTGACACCTTCCCCCGAGGGGGAAGGCTTTTTTGATTATTCGGTTGGGGCGGGGTTATAGGATTTTAACTTACTGTAATTTTGCGTCGACGAAGGTGATTTTGCCCGTGCTGTCGATGGAAAGCTTGGAATCGAACTTCTTCCCTGTTTTGCCGACAAAGCCTTTTATTACTGCGGTGGTGCCGTCGGAAAGGAGCTTTTGGGCTTGGGCATCGGTTAGCTTTTTGCCTGCTACTGTGCCAAGCTTA
>JAFYOG010000114.1 GCA_017560285.1 Clostridia bacterium | reverse complement strand
TTAAATTTAACGCCGATTTCCAATAGACAGTATTTATCGGAATAATCAATATCATGTAGCTGTAACGAGCCGTCGTCATTCATAAATATACGTGTATGAATGTTATATAATGACATTTCATCTTTATCTACGTCTTTGTATTCTTCAATATCGGTAAAATAATTTTTTTCTAATATACCGCTATCTCTGTTTGCGATTAAAACGACAAAAAGAATAATGTAAATTAATATGGAAATTCCATACATGGTCCACTTAAAAATTCGTTTAACTGTACGGTAAATTTTCGATTCATTTTCGTCGTGATCGTCGGGAAAGTAATTGCCTTGATAGTCCATATATATGTCGCTTTCTATTCTTATTGATAATTAGTGATAATAAGAAAAACATGAGTTTTTAACATTATTAACACCAAAATGTGAAAAACTTGGCTTTAAAAACCAAATAAAGTTAGGTTTAACAGAACTTTTCCACAGGGTTTTCCACATTTTAGATAGGTTTTCCACATTGCGTTATGTAAACTAATTATTAAAATATTTTCTGTCTAAGCTTCTTAATTGTACAGCTAATGCGATGTGTGCCTTACGGATAATATTGCTTTCGTCAAAATCCGCAACCGTTCGTGCGACCTTTAAAATTCTGTCGTATCCGCGTGCGGAAAGACCTAATTTTTCGTATGCTTGTTGCAGTAATTCGCGGCCGCTTTCGTCAACAACGCAGAATTTTCTAACGTGCTTCGGTTGCATTCTTGCGTTGCAGGTTAACGGCTGACCGTTTGCAAGCTTTTCGCCGTCAAATCTGCTCATTGCAAATGCCCGCGCACGGCTAACTCTGCGGCGAATTACGTCGCTGGATTCGGCGGCGACAGCGGTATCTAATTCCGAGAAGTCCAATGCGTTTACTTCTACTTGTATATCTATACGGTCAAGTATAGGTCCCGAAATCATAGATAAATAATTCCTGCGCGATTGAGGTGTGCAGGTGCATGCTTTTGTGGGATGACCGTAATATCCGCATTTGCAGGGGTTCATAGCACATATCATCATAAAAGAGCAAGGATAATTTACGGTAGCGTTAACTCTTGTAATAGTTACGTTTCTATCCTCGATCGGCTGTCGTAATACTTCGCAGCTGTGCTTATCAAACTCGGGAAATTCATCTAAAAACAGTACGCCGTTATTGGCTAAGGATATTTCACCGGGCTTAGGGTTAGAGCCGCCGCCGATTAAAGCCGCAGGCGATAAAGAATGGTGCGGAGCTCTAAACGGGCGATGCGTCAGCAGGGGTGTGAGCTCGTGTGTTAAACCTGCTATAGAATATATTTTTGATGTTTCTATCGATTCGTTAAGTGTTATCGGAGGTAAAATGTACGGAACGCGGGAGGCAAGCATGCTTTTACCGGTGCCGGGAGGGCCGATTAAAAGCACGTTGTGTTCACCTGCTGCAGCAATTTCCAAAGCCTTTTTCGCGGCGTCCTGACCCTTTACGTCGGAAAAATCCAATACGGTATTTCCTGTAATTGTAAAGAAATCACTTTTATTAAAGGTAACCTTTTTAATTTGGTTACGTGTAAGAAAATGCTCTACTACCTGAGAAACACTTTTAACAGGATATACCGTTATACCAACGGCTGCAGAGGCTTCGCCGGCGTTGTCTGCGGGCACGAAAAGATATTTAAAGCCTGCGTCGCGTGCGGCTACTGCCATAGGCAAAACTCCGTTAACGGGTCTTAGTTCGCCTGAAAGTGACAATTCACCAAGAAAAACACATTCGGAAAAATCTATTTTTTCAAAACCGTTAAGATCAAGCAGGGAAAGGAGAATAGGCAGATCATAAACCGTGCCTTCCTTTTTAATATCCGCCGGAGCAAGATTTACTGTTAAAACGCCTTTCTTCAACGGTAAATTTAAAGCGCGAGCAGCAGAACGTACTCTACCTTGGGATTCTTTTATCGCGGCATCGGGGAGTCCTATTATATCCATACGCGGCTGAGAACTCGAAACGCTGGTTGCTTCGACAGTTACTATTTGACCTTCGATACCGCGGATTGCGGCAGAATAAATTGTACTTATAGACATTCGATGCGCCTCCATGTTCTTCTTATTATATTATAATAACATAATTATATTTATATTTCAATAAAATAAAACAAAAATAATTAAATAAACAAAAAATACATCATATTTTGCAGCTTTACTCTTTACATAAACGGGTTATTATGTTAAAATTAAGTAAATAAACAAATGTGGGTGTTATTATGTCGAATAAACAATCTTTCAAAAAAATAGGTTACACCGATATTATAGCGATTATTGTCGGCATTATTATGATTGTGTCCTTCGCTGTGGGCGTTTCTAAAATCAGCAGTACGGATTTGCCGTTTGAACAGGATATATCCTCTGAAGAGCCGAGTGATATTTCTGTATCGGAAGAACCCGAACAACCAAGCGTGCCCGAGCAAAAACCTGTTGAAAATAAGTACAAGTATTACAACGAGCTTGATTTAAAAAATACGTTTGTTTCTAATTCAACCGTGGCGAACGGAGTTCTTAGTGTTATAACAAAAAACAACGCGGTTTTCCCAACTGTCGATGAAAACGTATTAAAATCCTTTTACTCTTATACTAATAAGCACAAGATGTACGGCCTTTCTGATATTAATCAGTATGCTTTTAGAGAGGCGGCGGAGTATTTCGATAAATTTATTATTTCCTTCTGTACTGCGGTTCCCGATAATAATATTTTAATCGATAAAGGTTACGTATCTCCCGATGGAACTTTCAAAGGCAGCATTGTAAATAACGTTGATTTTGATAGTCAGGATATTGATCTTATGTCGGGCTATACCATTAGATTGGGCAGGTATCCCAAGGGCAATGAGTACAGCTATTTGGTTGATCAATCTTATAAATACGGAATTGTGCAAAGGTACCCCGACAACCGAGAAAACTATACAGGCTTTGGCGAAAGCGAATCGATATACAGATACGTTGGATTAGAACACAGCGAATATATGAATTACTATAATTATTCGTTGGAAGAATATATTGATAAGCTGAGGACGGAAAAAGTTATCGAGTTTGATAGTGATTTGT
The DNA here is from genome assembly GCA_017560285.1 of Clostridia bacterium. GTDB lineage: Bacteria > Bacillota > Clostridia > Oscillospirales > CAG-382 > Coliplasma. The sequence continues at coordinate 709 of JAFYOG010000114.1, read as the reverse complement.
TCCCCGGCATTGCATATGTAACCTGTTATTTTCCCGTTGATGTAGAATCTACCGAAACCATTATAAAAGTACCCTTTGAAGATAGCGTAAATTATACTATTTCCGGCGACGGAACGCGTGGATTTATAGTAACAATAACTGTAAATAAGTAAATATTTTGTAAAAAAAGAGGATGGTTTGCGAGCCATCCTCTTTTCGAACGGGCGTTCTGTGCAGTATTTTTGCGATTTAACGAATATGTAAAAATTATGTCCTTTGCCTTGTTTAAAATGCACATAAGCATATTAGGGCGTATAAATTGCGAACTATTGAGCCGGGGGCGTATAAGGTTTTTAATTGTTAGAGCTATTAAAGTTTCGCGTTTTTAGAAAGTTTAACATAATTAACACTTGTGTATCTGTTGCTAATTGATAAATATTGAAACATCTTTGAAAATCATATGTATTTTTGGGTTTTTATGCTGGTTGAATTTGGGGTTATGTAAATTTTTAGAATTATAATAATGTCGTAAAATATACAAAAACTATTGCGAGTTAAAAACAATTATGCTTATTATACAAATTTGAATTTTTTGCGTTTTTTGCATTTTGGAAAATATGTGTGAAAAATGCATTATTTTATTTGCTTAAATATATGCACTCTTGACAAAAAGTTATAATTGTGTTAACATCTATACATAAAAATGTAATGGTATAACTATATCCATTGC
>JAFYOG010000113.1 GCA_017560285.1 Clostridia bacterium | reverse complement strand
CGAAGAAGACGGCGATTTGCTTGCCGTGATTGACATCGACTAATTATATTTCATATATATTAGTAATACATTTTAATTTAAGAAAGGATTTTGTGTTATGAAGAAGATCATTGCTCTCGTTTTAGTTGCAGTATTTGCAGTTATGGCTCTCGTTGCTTGCGGCGGCGAAACCGGTACTTGCGGAGTTTGCCAGAAGGAAGACGTAAAGCTTAAGTCTTTCGAAGGCCAGAAGGTTTGTGGCGACTGCTACGAAGGCCTTAAGGCAGTTCAGGACGCTCTCGGCGATCTCGGTCTCTAATACCAAAACAACATAAAAAAAGGCTGTTGCTTTTTGCAACAGCCTTTTTGTTTTGCTATTTTTATGCTTGGGGCTCTTCGGAAAAATCTGCCTCTACTGCCTCGATATCCGAAATATTGTTATCGTCTGCGGTAAAGCCGCCGTTAAAAATCCCAAGAATTTTGCTTAACAAATCGGGGGTTTTTTCCACCACACCGTTAATACCGTCGATAACGCGGTTAACAGGGTCCTTGGGGGCAGAATAGGTGGCAGGGTTGCCAAGCTCTATAACTCTTGTAACACCCTTTTCCACAACGATAAATCCCAACGGAACCATACTTACCCCTGCGCCGTTACCACCTGCAAAGTTGGATTTTCCGTCCTCACGCGGGGTTTTGCCGCTAAATTCCGTGCCGCCGGATGCAAAGCCTACCGATACCTTGGAATAAGGGATAATGCTTACGTCGTTGGGCAAAATTATAGGTTCGCCGATAACGGTGTTAACGTCTACAACCTCTCTTATCTTGGAAAGAGCGGCTTCTATCATATCCTTCATTGGAATTTCCTTGTTTTCGTTCATACAAAACACTCCTTATATTTCTTCGGTGGGTGCATTTTCCTCGGCGGTGGCTTCTTCGCCGGTTAAATCAAGGGCAACCTGTTCGCCTGCCATTGCAAGCTCGGTTTTGGGCAGGTCGTCTATGCTTTCCAACCCAAAGCAACGCAAAAACGCATCGGTCGTGCCAAAAAGCGTAGGTCTGCCGGGTGCATCAAGGGTGCCTCGCTCGGCTACCAAGCCTTTATCTATAAGCGAGCCGACTATAGAAGAGCTGTCAACACCGCGGACCATTTCGATAAAAGACCTTGTAACCGGCTGGTTATAAGCGATTATCGCCAAAACCTCTAACGCCGCCTTGGAAAGCGGGGGTGCCTTTCTAAGCTCCAGCGCCTTTTTAACGTATTCCGCAACGTAATTTTTGGTGCAAAGCTGGTATGCGTTTTCTACGGTAATAAGCTGTATACCGCTTTCTCTGTCGTCGGAATACTTGTTTTTAAGTATATTTGCCGCTTCCCGCAGGCCTTCCATTGTTATGCCCAAAATGTCGCATAATCTTTCGTACTGAACGGGGCTTCCGCAGGCAAAAAGTATAGCCTCCAACGCGGCAGGGGTTTCGTTATTTATATTCATCTATACTCACCAACCTTTCGGCGTTTTGGGGGTTATCTACGTAGCAAAGCTCTATATCCTCGCCGTTTCGTTCTACGTCTATATATCCGTCGCGAACAAGCTCTAAAAGTGCCATAAACAGGGCAACGGCCTCGCTTCGGCTATGCACTCCGTTAAACAGCGCTTCGAACCCGCAGTTTCGCTTTTTGGATAAATAATTGCGTATATCGGCGGTTTTTTCCTCTACGGTATAATATTTTTCTTCTATTCTCTTAAAAAGCTCGGGCTCGATTGCATCCTTGCGCAATGCAATCCTATCCGAAATTCGGGCAAACGCCTCTGCCAAAAGGTCTATGGCGTGCCCGCGGGAATAATCGCTCTTTTCGGGCTCGCTGGCGGGCTTTGTAAAGGTATCGTAATGGCCTGCGCTTTGAATTTTTAAAAATTCAGCCGCCGCTTTTGCTCTTTGATGCTCTAACAGTGCATCTACCAAGGTGGCACGGGGGTCTTCGCTGTCTTCGGTGCGGGGTAGCAGCATTTTGCTTTTTATAAGCATAAGCTCTGCCGCCATAACCACAAATTCGCTGGTTACCTCCATATCCATCTTGCGCATTGCGTCCAAATAAGCGATATATTGGTCGCAAATATCGGCAATGGGAATATCGAAAATATCTATTTTATGTTTTGTAATAAGCGCCAGCAAAAGGTCAAGAGGGCCTTCGTACTGTTCAACCTTAACTATTTCCATAAAACACCGTAAATGATAAATTTTTTAAATGCCGTAAACTAAAGTTAGGAATATTTTTACAACGTATTCGGCAGTTTCCGAGAACATAGGCGAGAAAGCTATCTGCCAAAGGTCGGTTATGCCGCGCATAAACAGCAATCTAAGCTGGTTTAAGGGCCAGAATATCCATTCGCCCACAACGTCAAGGGGTTCGGGCAGCCAGGTAAGAATAAGTATAGCCAAAAAGATATAGCGGGTGTAATATCTTATTTTGGAATACTGCACCGCCGCCTTTTGGGGCAATATGCCCATAAGAATGTTAGAGCCGTCCAACGGGGGAACGGGTATAAGGTTAAAGGTACCGAACCCTACGTTCATAACCATAGAATAGAAGAAAATATCGGTAATCGCCTCTACCGTCTTGTTATCCATAAGGTTATTTTCGCCGGTTATAAACAGCATCAAAACAAAAAGCAGACCGGAAATTAAAGCCAAAACAAAGTTTGCCACAGGCCCTGCAAGAGAGGTTATGGCGAAATCGCGCTTGGGCTTTTTAAAATAACGGGTATTAACGGGTACGGGCTTTGCCCAACCGAACCCAAACAGCAAAAGCATTAAAGAACCGAAAGGGTCAAGGTGGTCAAGGGGGTTAAGCGAAAGCCTGCCGTCTGCCTTGGCGGTGCTGTCGCCAAGCTTATATGCGGCAAAGCCGTGTGCCCATTCGTGAAAGGTTATTGCGGGCAAAACCGCGATAACGCAAAGCAACAGCTGTAAAATCTTGTATCCGAAATCAAGGTCGGAATCAAGAAGAATGCTTAATAACATTAATATCTTCCTTTATGCGGGGGCGGGTTAACGCCCCCCGTTAGCAAATAATTATTTAAGGTTAATAAGGGATTTTTCCCACATTTCGGGTGCTTCGTAGCCCATCATTGTAACAACGGTTGCCGCAACGTTGGCCAAGCCGAATTCGCCCTCTGCAAAGGTGTAGTTATCGCCATAGAAGTTATCGTAAATATAGCAGGGAACGGGGTTTAAGGTGTGGCTGGTCTTTGCCTTGGGGGTACCGTCGGAATTAAGCTTTGCGTTGCCGGACTTCTTGTCGATTTCGTACATTTCGTCGGCATTACCGTGGTCGGCGGTAATAATTGCAACGCCCTTAACCTCGTCGATAGCCTTAAGAATTCTTGCCAAGCAAACGTCCAATGCTTCTACCGAAATCTTTGCGGCAATAAACGATCCGGTGTGGCCAACCATATCGCCGTTGGGGAAGTTAACTCTAAGCAAGCCGAACTTGCCGCTCTTTATCTTTTCGATAAGAATATCGGTAATTTCCGCACACTTCATCCAAGGTCTTTGTTCAAAGGGAACTACGTCAGAGGGAACCTCGATATATTCTTCCAATTCTTCGCTGAACTTGCCGCTGCGGTTACCGTTCCAGAAATAGGTTACGTGGCCGTATTTTTGGGTTTCGGAAATAGCAAGCTGGCTTTCGCCCCTGTTAACAAGAAATTCGCCCATGGTGTTGCTTATTTCGGGGGGAGAAACAAGGTATTTAGAGGGGATGTGAGCATCGCCGTCGTATTCAAGCATACCTGCATAAACAACCTTGGGTGCGCGCACTCTGTCGAACTTATCAAAATCTGCGCCGGCTTCAAAGGTTTTGCTTATTTCTATAGCTCTGTCGCCGCGGAAGTTAAAGAACACTACGCTGTCGCCATCCTCGATAGTGCCAACGGGCTTGCCGTCTTCGGCAATAACAAAGGGAAGCAAATCCTGGTCGATAAGACCGGTTTCCTCGCGGATGGTTTTAACCGCTTCTTCGGCAGATGCAAACTGTCTGCCCTCGCCCAAAACGTGGGTCTTCCAGCCCTTTTCTACCATAGCCCAGTTAGCTTCGTATCTGTCCATGGTAATAACCATTCTGCCGCCGCCGGATGCAATGCGAGCATCGAAGGACGCATCGTTAAGCGAAGCAAGGAATTCCTCGAAGGGGCATACGTATTCCAGGGCGCTGGTTTCGCCAACGTCGCGGCCGTCTAAAAGAATATGAATACGTACCTTTGCAAGACCTTCTTCCTTAGCGCGTACAACCATAGCCTTAAGATGGTCTATGTGGGAATGCACGTTGCCGTCGGAGAAAAGACCAAGGAAGTGAAGCGTGCTGTTCTTTGCGTTTGCAACAATTTCCTTCCAAGAAGCGCTTTCGAACATTCTGCCGCTTTCGATAGCCTCGGAAACAAGCTTTGCACCCTGTGCAAAAACCTGACCTGCGCCCAAAGCGTTGTGGCCAACCTCAGAATTGCCCATATCGTCATCAGAGGGCAAGCCTACCGCGGTGCCGTGAGCCTTAAGGCTGAAGCAGTGGTATTTTTCTGCCAACATATCAAGGGTAGGGGTATCTGCCGCTTTGATAGCGTTGCCAACCTCGCGGTTGCAAATACCGATACCGTCCATAACAATAGTAACTACAGGGCGCTTTTCTGCGCCGAAAATTCCGTTTGCCATTTTAAAAATCCCTTTCGGTTTTAAAAATATATTTTAACATTATAATTATACCAAAAAATATATATTTTTCAAGAGATTTTATTAATTTATTTTTGCTTTATTATTTGACATACCAATAATTAAGTGATATAATAATATGAATTATTGTGTGAAATTAACCACCAAAAAACTCTCTAACGCGAGGTGCTTTTTATGACAAGACGTGAATCCCGCCAGATTGCGGCAGAATTGCTTTTCGAGCGCAGCTTCGATTACGACCGTACCGCAGAGGATATTATTCTTTCTGCCATCGAAGATAGGGAAGACCCTGTAAGCGAATTTGCAAAAAGGCTTTTTATAACTGCCGACGAAAATTTAGGCGACATTAACGCAAAAATAGAACGCTGTGCCGATAATTGGCGCATCGACCGTATAGACCGCGTAACCCTTTCCATTTTGCGCTTGGCAGGCTGCGAAATAGATTATTTCCCCGAAATTCCCGTGGAAATCACCATTAACGAGGCATTGGAGCTTGCCCGCTTTTACGGCGAAAACGATTCTGTTGGATTTATCAACGGCGTTTTGGGCAAATATGCAAAGGGCGTAGAAAAGCCCAACGCAAAGCCCCGCCCCGTTAGCGCGGAAATAACCGAAGAGGAAGCTGCGGAATGAACGATATGCGTAAAAACGCATTAACGGTAGAACAGCTTAATACCTATATCAGGGATTATCTCAGTACCGCCCCCTTATTGCAAAAGGTTTACGTTAAGGGCGAAATATCCAACCTGCGGGTTTACGGCGGGTCGGGACATATTTATTTCACCTTAAAGGACGAAAATTCTTCTATCCCCGCCACAATGTTCGGCGGCGCGGGCAAGCTGAAGTTCAAGCCCGAAAACGGTATGAAGGTTTTGTGCCTTGGCAGGGTTGCGGTGTTTGTAAGGGACGGTCAGTACCGTCTTTATGCCGATGAAATAGAGCCCGACGGTATAGGCTCGCTTTATATTGCCTTCGAGCAGTTAAAGGAAAAGCTTAGGCTTGCAGGTCTGTTCGACCAAGCCCATAAAAAAAGAATACCCAAAATCCCCTTTTCTGTGGGAATAATAACCGCCCCCGGCGGCGCCGCAGTGCGGGATATGATAAACGTTGCCCACAGAAGGTTCCCTGCGGCAAGGCTTTATTTATACCCTTCGCTGGTGCAGGGTCCTTCCGCACCGCCGCAGCTTATTTCGGCAATAAAAGCCCTTGATAACAGCGGCTTGTGCGACGTTATAATTATCGGTCGCGGCGGCGGCAGTGCCGAGGATTTGTGGTGCTTTAACGACGAAGCTCTTGCTTATGCGGTTTACGAATGTAAAACCCCTATAATTTCGGCGGTGGGCCACGAAACCGATTTTACCATATGCGATTTCGTTGCAGATTTACGCGCCCCCACCCCCAGCGCGGCGGCAGAGCTTGCAGTGCCCGACGTAGCCGAGCTTAAAAAGCAGTTCCAAAACGTAGAAAAGCGTATGGAACAGCAGGTTACAGCCCGTACCGATTATTTACGTCAACGTCTTAACGCCTTGGCACAACGCCCCGTTTTGCAAAGCCCCAAGGGCTATTTCGATGAACGCCGTATGGCGATAGCCCACGCAGAGGAACGGCTTTTTGCGGTAACCGCCACCCGTTTAGAACGGGAAAAGCTAAAGCTTTTTACCCAAAGCGAAAAGCTTAACAGCCTAAACCCCTTATCGGTTTTGGACCGTGGGTTCGCGGTTGCGTTAACAACCGACGGCAAAGCCGTAAAGAGCGTTAACGAGCTCCCCGCGGG
>JAFYOG010000112.1 GCA_017560285.1 Clostridia bacterium | reverse complement strand
GACAGTCCGGGGGACTGTCAGATCGCGCCACCGCTCCGACCGCAGTCGGGCAAGTCCTAGTGCCCCTGCCAGAAAAAAGACGATTGCGAAAGTAATCGTCTTTTTTCAGTTATATTCGCCGCTTGCGCGACGAGTTATATGCACCAACGGTGCGTTATATTGCCTTTCGGCAGTTATATTGCCCTTTGGGCAGTTGAAAAGGCGAATATAATATCACTTTTGCGTTAGCAAAAATATCACTATGCCGTCAGGCATAATATCACTCCGACATAGTCGGAATATCACTAAAAATTTCTTTCAATACACGCAGTGATGCTCAAATCGTGCATCATTTCCCCATCTGTGACCTTCTGTTCGCACCGTTCCGTCCGTTACATCATCAATCGAGCATCAAAGATATTTTGCGTTCCAACCAAATGGCGAATTGTTGCATGTTAGAAATATTATATTCGCAAAATGATATGTTTATTTTCTGTTTGGTATTTGTTATAATATATTTGAAAGGAAAAGGAGGTTTTGTTATGAGCATAGGTAAGAATATTGCAAAATACAGAAAATTATTAGGTTACACACAGGAGGAGTTAGGCGCAAAACTCGGCGTTACCAATCAATCGGTTTCCAAGTGGGAATCGGAAGTTTCGATGCCTGATGTAATGTTGTTGCCTGAAATTGCAAAAGTTCTCTGCATTTCGTTAGAAAACATATACGGAATTAAGAGTAAAATTGATAAAGTGTCGATTTCTGCTGATGAATTTCCCGTATTCTGCCAAAGAAAACTTCACGAATTGTTCTATCATAATGCAGGAATTAAGTTCACGCATATTGACAGCGATGATGCTTCACAGTTTGATTTCCAAACCGAAAAAATCAAGAATGGATGCAGAATAGGTTGTTTTTCTAATGAACAAGGTGCAGTAATTATGACTGATACATTTTCGTTTATTGATAGTGATTATAAAGCTAGTGGTAGCGAAAAAGTTATTAAGAACCGAGATAACGAATATACATTGATGTATTTAACCGATATTAATCTTCGTAAAGTTTTATTTTTTCAATATAAGACTGCATTTGAAAGATCAAAGGCTGAGAATACTGAGTTTTCTATTGAAGAAATAATGAATGGTTGTAATCTTAACGAAAGCGAAGCAAACTTGGCTTTGCGAAATTTAAAGGAGATTAACATTAATGAAATTTATATAGATCAACAGACGAAAACGGAACGATATGTTTTCAAAATGGCAAATGCAATATATGCTATCGCTATTTACAAATTAGCAGGTATGCTATCCGAGGATGATCCCGTTTGGGTACTGATACGAGATACCTCGATGATAAACGATTATGCATTTGGTTTATAAACAAAACCACCGCCGAGGATTCCTCGGCGGTGGTTTTTTCTATTGCGGTAACGGGGGAATTGTGGTATAATTAGATATGAGTGATAAAAAATCACCAAGACGGAGGTATTTATGAAGCATAATTTTATTTGCAAATTGCTTGTTATCGCCTTGGCGGTTCTGTTTTGCGTGCAGCCCTTTGCTTTTGGCGCGGTTGCCGAAGCCGAGCCGGCGGCAGAACCTATTGTGGTTATCGCGGGCAGCGATATTCAGGAAGCGACTCTTGAAGACGGCATTTTTAACGTAAACTCTATTTTGAAAAATATTAAAAGCAACGGCTATGAAAGCCTTTACGGCTTTTTGTTCTGTGGCGATTACAGCAAAGCCCACACCGCCATGGATGCCGAGCTTAACGCATTGAAGAACGAGGTTAAGGCTCAGTTCCCAAATATCGACGAAGGGAATATGGTGTTTTTAAAGGGCAACCACGACGAACCAAACACCAAAGGCTTAAGCAAGAGTGGCGCCAACGATACCGAGCATTACGGCGTTTTTGTTATTAACGAAAACGATTATATGTGGTACAACAAATCCGAGGGGCTTGTAAAGAAAACCTCCCTTAATTTGGAAAAGTATCTTAAGGAAAAGAAGCAGCAGGGGTACGATAAGCCTGTTTTCGTCGCTTCCCACCTTGCCTTGGCATATAACAAGCGCACCTATAACGACGGCGACGGCAAATATGCAAAATATATCTTCGACGTGCTTAACAAATACGGCGACGATTTAAACATTATTTTCCTTTACGGTCATAACCACAACAACCAATACGACAACTATATCGGCGGCAGTACGGTTTATCTTACAAAGGGCGACGATATTTTTATAAGCAAGCTCGGCAAGCAAAAGGAAACACCCGATAAATACACCCTTAAATTTACCTATATGAACGCGGGCTACGTGGGCGCCACCTATTGCCTTAACGAAAAGAAAACCATGACTGTTTTTGAAATTTTGGGCAACGAGGTAACTGTTAAGCGCTTTAGCGCAACCCAGCAGATACCCCTAAAAACCAAGGGTGCCTGGGCTTATAAGCTTAACGAAACCGCCGATTTCTTCGGCACCACCGACGATTATTTAAAGTTTGCCTATATGGGAACCGAGTATATCGGCAAGAGCCAATACGATAACGGTGTTACCGTTATTAACGGCAATATAAAGGACCTTAAGGTTACCAAGGACGAAACCAACCCCGATGCCGAAAAATACACCACCTACGTTACCTATTCGGCAGAAAGCAACGGTTATACCCTTGGTGAAAAGGCGGTTGTAAAGGCTAACCTTCCCACCGGCTACAAAACCAACGCCCCTGTGTTTGTAAAGTTCGATAACGCAAGGGATTCGATAATGGTTATGCCCACCGAAAGCCGCGTAACCGTAGAAACCGACAGCTTCAGTTCGTTTAAGCTGTTCCAAATTAAGGGTTATTCCATTAACAAAGGCAGAAGTGCGTTTTGCCCCGACCCCGTGGGTGAGGTAGCGGGCGGTAAATCGGCAAAGGAACAGGTTATAGGTACAATTTACGTTGTTTCCAACAGCGTGGCAGAAGCGGTTAATATAACCCCCGCAATGCTAAAGGACAAGGATGGTAACGAGGTTAAATTGACAGACGGTACTTATACCGATTTGGATATATACCAAGGCGAAACCAAAATATTCGAGGGCTATACCCTAACCGTTATCGGCGGGTCTGAAAGCGAAGGCATTCCCGCTTACATATGGGTAATCTGCATTGCAGGCGCAGTACTTGTTGCGGCTGCGGTTGCCGTAATAGTTATAAAAAAGAAAAAGAAAGCATAAACCCGAATAAAACCAACACCGCCGAGAATTAACCCTTGGCGGTGTTTTTTATTGATTATTAAAAAATAAAAAATCCCTATTTACATTTGTCATAAAATGGGGTATAATAAGACGATTATGAATATAAAAGTAATTTAAGGAGTGTTAATTCTAATGAAACTTTCACCTCTTCAAACAGCAAGATACCAGTACAACCCCAAATTGCCCGGTATGCTAAGAAACGGCATTTCCGAAATCTGCGTTAAAAACGGTGCTCCCACCGAAAGCGTTGCAGATCAGGAAAAGATTCAGGCTTTGTTCCCCAACACCTACGGCAAGAACGAAATCACCTTCCAGAAGGGTACCAACACCGCAGAAGCTAAAAAGCAGGTTGTTGGCGTTATCCTTTCCGGCGGTCAGGCTCCCGGCGGACACAACGTTATTTGCGGCTTGTACGATGCATTAAAGGCTACCGATAAAGACAACGTTCTTTACGGCTTTAAGGGCGGTCCTTCCGGCCTTTTGGAAGACGATTACATTATTTTCGACGACGAATATATTAACGCATTCCGCAACACCGGCGGTTTTGATATTATCGGTTCCGGCAGAACCAAGCTCGAAACCGAAGAACAGTTTGCTGTTGTTGCAGAGGTTTGCAAGAAGCACGGCATTAACGCTATCGTTATTATCGGCGGCGACGATTCTAACACCAACGCGGCTGTTTTGGCAGAATACTTTGCCGCTAACAACGCAGGCGTTCAGGTTATCGGCTGTCCCAAGACTATCGACGGCGACCTTAAGAACGAAGATATCGAATGCTCCTTCGGCTTCGATACCGCAACCAAGACCTACAGCGAAATTATCGGTAACATCGAACGCGATGCTAACTCTGCAAAGAAATACTGGCACTTCGTTAAGGTTATGGGCCGTTCCGCATCCCACGTTGCTTTGGAATGCGCATTGCAGACCCGTCCTAACATCTGTCTTGTTGGCGAAGAAGTTGCCGCAAAGAAGATGTCTATGGCAGAAATCGCAGATTACATTGCAGATTCCGTTGCTACCCGCGCTGCAAAGGGCTGGAACTTCGGCGTAGCTATCATTCCCGAAGGTATCGTTGAATTCGTTCCCGAATTCTCTGTGCTTATCGCAGAAATTAACGAACTTCTTGCCGGCGAAAAGACCGAAGTGTTCAACGCACTTCCCACTTGGGCAGATAAATACGCATTTATCGAAAACGGCTTGACCAAGGAATCTATGGCTGTATTTGCTATTCTTCCTCAGTCTATCCAACAGCAGTTGTTCTTAGAGCGCGACCCCCACGGTAACGTTCAGGTTTCTCTTATCGAATCCGAAAAATTGTTCTCTGCTTTGGTTGCAGAAAACCTTAAGGCTCGCAAGGCAGCAGGCAAGTTCAACGGTAAGTTCTCTGCACTTCACCACTTCTTGGGCTACGAAGGCCGTTGCGCATTCCCCTCTAACTTCGATGCAGACTACTGCTACTCTCTTGGCTACAACGCATTTATGCTTATCCAATACGGTTATACCGGCTACCTTTCCAAGGTTTCTAACCTTAGCAAGCCCGCAGAAGAATGGGTTGCAGGCGGTATGCCTATGACCAAGATGATGAACATCGAAAGAAGACACGGTAAGGATAAGCCCGTTATCCGCAAGGCACTTGTAGAGCTCGACGGCGCACCCTTTAAGTTCTTTGCCGCAAACCGCGCAGAATGGGCGGAAAACACCTGCTTCGTTTACCCCGGTGCTATTCAGTACTTTGGTCCCAGCGAAGTTTGCGATGCTACCACCGTTACCTTGGCTTTGGAAAAGGGCGAATATTAATTTTAAAAACCTTAAAAACACCGCTTTATGCGGTGTTTTTTTCTATACCGTTGACGGTTGTGATTTTTTGTGGTATAATGTATCGTTAAATTATATTTTGCAACAAAAGGGGGTATATAGGTGTCGGATATTTCTAACGTAACGGTTATTTTGCCGTCTTTAAATCCCGACGAAAAGCTGCTTAACACGGTTAAGGGCTTAATAGAGGTCGGCTTTAAAGATATCGTTATAATTAACGACGGCAGCGAAGACGAAAATACCGAATATTTCCCCAATACCGACGAATATCCTCAATGCACGGTTATTAACCATTGGATAAACCGCGGCAAGGGCGCAGGGCTTAAAACCGCCTTTGCTTATATAAAAAAGACCCGTCCTAATTGCGTTGGCGTGGTAACCGCCGATGGGGACGGTCAGCACAGCCCTAAAGATATATTTGCCTGCACAGAGCGTATGCTAAAGGAAAACAAGGTGATTTTGGGGGCAAGAAATTTCGATTTACCCAACATCCCAAGCCGCAGTGTTTTCGGCAACAAGGCAACCAGCTTTGTTTTTAGGTTTTTGTGCGGTATGAAGATAACCGATACCCAAACCGGCTTGCGGGCGTTCCCGATAGAGCATTTGGATTTTCTTATGGGAATTAAGGGCGAACGGTTCGAATACGAAACCAATATGCTGTTGGAATTTAAAGAATGGGATATAGAATACGCCGAACAGCCTATTGAAACCGTTTATATAGAAGAAAATAAAACATCCCATTTTAACCCGCTAAAGGATTCCTTTAGCATATATGCCCAAATTTTAAAATACGCTTTTTCGTCCCTTTCTGCCACCGCTATCGACCTTGGGCTGTTTGCACTGTTTTTTGCCCTGCTGTTCCCAACGGTTATTGGCACGGTGGGTACGGCAACCGCTGTTTCTACAATTATAGCAAGAGTGCTTTCCTCGATATACAATTACGTAATAAATTATCGTTTTGTTTTTTCCAAACGCAAAAACGCAGGCAACACTCTTGTAAAATATTGTATCCTTTCCGGTGCGATTATGGCTGTTTCCGCTTTGGGCACGGCATTAATAGCAAAGCTGTTGCCCAGCGATACGAACGCAGGCACCCTTACCGTTATTAAAGCGGTTGTAGATACGCTGTTGTTCTTTGTAACCTTTACGGTACAGCGCGAATGGGTATTTGGAGGAAAAAAGAAGAAATGAGCAACGAAATTAACGAAAACGAAATAAATTCCCCTGCAGAACCCGCAACGGAAGCTTTAGAAGGCACTGTTTTTGCAGAAAACCCCGAAGAAATAGCTATGCCCGAAGCCACCCCCGAGCAAGAACCCCAAACCGAAGAACAGTTTGCTAACGAAGAAGCCCCCGCCGATTGCAAAAAAGCGAAGAAATCCAAAAAACCCAAAAAGGCGCATTCACGCGGGTGGTATATAGGCTGGATGATTTTCCGCCGTTTTCTTATTGTGCTTTTGGTGTTGGTGCTGTTTTTGGTGGGCAGTCTTTATGCGCTTTGCTATACCCTAACCAACGGCCCCAGCGATACCGTGCGGGATATGCTTGTGCTTTCGGCAAAGCAGGCATCGGCTACAAAATGGTTGCCAAGCCTTTTCTTGGATGAAGATACCGTTCAAGCAATTTTAGATAACAGCAAAAAGGTTAACGTTACCGAAATAGACCCCGAGGATTTTAAGCCAAAGCCCCCTCAGGGCGAAAACGGCAAGCCCGTTAACCCCGAGGAATACGACGAATGGGCAGATTACCCCGACGGCGTGCGCTTGGAATATATCCAAGGCTCTACCTACCGCGCTTACCTTACCGTGGTAAAGGACCCTTCGCGGGTGTTCGTTGGCGTATGTAACAACCTTGGCACCGCCGCATTCGGTCAGCGTATTTTTGATATCGCAAAGAAATATAACGCATTGGCGGTTATAAACGGCGGCGAATTCCCCGATACGGGCACCAGCCCCGGAAATATGCCCATAGGCATTACCTATTCTCAGGGCAAGTGCGTTTGGGACGACCATACCCACCGCACCTTTATAGGTATAGATAAAAATAACAAATTAATCGTTACCGAGGGTATGACCCGTGCCGAGGCAGATGCGTTAAGCATTCGCGACGGCGTTTGCTTCCAAAACGGAAACGTGCTTATAACCAACGAAAACGGCAAGGTTCAGCT
>JAFYOG010000111.1 GCA_017560285.1 Clostridia bacterium | reverse complement strand
TTTGGAGCAGGCGACGGGAATCGAACCCGCACGGTCAGCTTGGGAAGCTGAAGTTCTGCCACTAAACTACGCCTGCGTGTGAAGAATTATACACCCGCTTTTTTAAATTGTCAAGGCGGAATAAGGTCGAATAAAATCTTTTTCCCAAAATCTGCGGTTTTGCCGTTAGTTTGGCATTTATGTCTATTGCTAAAAAGGCAAAAATCTGTTATAATGCTTTCATTAATAAAGTAACTTTACAAAGGAGATTTGGTATGAAAAGATTTTTTAGCCTTGTTCTTACCTTGGCGATGCTGGTTTCTATGCTTACCGCATTTTGCGTGGGCAGTGCAACCACCGTTTCTGCGGCAACGGTTATCCCCAAAAATTCCCCCGCTATCGCCACCAACGTAAACACTACCGTTAATTTAAGCAACTATTCGGTTACCTTCGACGACGGCACCGTAGCTTCCAACGTTGTTTGGAAGAATAACGGCACCGCAATTACAAGCTATAAACCTACCGCGGCGGGGGTTACAACCCTAACCGCCACCAGCGGCAGCAAAACCAAGAATATTTATGTCGTTGCAAAAGCAACCTCTGCCAGCGAATACGTGCTTTACCAAGCAAACCTTGCCGATTTTGCAAGTATAGATGCACTTAAAACCGCGGGCTGGAGCTTTGCTTCCGGCGGCAATTATGCAAAAAACAGCGACGGCTCGCTTTCCCTTGGCGTTAGCGATAAATGGAGCATTGCCTATGCTTATCTTCCCGCGTGGCTTGCCGATTTTGGTAATTACGGCATTACTGCCGACGTAAAGCTTACCTCTGTGTACGAGGGTGATAATACCCGTTGGTTTTCTATCCTTTACCACGGCGCAGGCGTTAACGGCGCAAACGATAATTATCTGCAAATGACAATCCGTAACGATTCCGATGCCGCCAACGGCGTAGAATTCGGCGAGCGTTACAGCGGCGCTTGGAACGTTGTTTCCACCGGCGCGGCATCCGTTGCCACAATGGATAACGGATACAAAACCATTAAGGCAGAAATCTATAACGGCAACGTTGCCCAAACCGTTGCGGGCAAGCAGGTTATCTATTCCGATGCCGCCGCCTATAACAGCAAAATCAGCCACAAATCGGGCAAGGGCTACCTTGGCTTTACCGCCAGCGGCAGCACCTTGGCTGTAAAGAGCGTTAAGGTTACTTTGCAAACCGCCATTCCCGAGGAAGACGTTACCGTTTCGCTTATAAAGAACAACAACCACAGGGGCGAAAACCTTGTTAACCCCATCGCCAACGTACAAAAAATAAGCAGCGTTACTGCAGATACTTTAAACGGTCTTAGCGTTGCCTTCTTTAACGCAAGCGACGTTGACGTTACCACCGCAATGCAGGCTTGCGTTACCGCAAACGTTGTTCCCACCATTTATATTACCACCAACGCCCAAGCAGACAGCGTTGTTGCCGCAATGAATTCTACCGGCAACAAGGACGTTAACGTTGTTTCAAACAGCGCATCGGTGCTTGCCTATATCCGCGGCAAAAAGGCTATGGTTCGTTGCGGATTACGCATTGATATGTCCTCCCAAATGGCAGACGGCGTTCTTACCCCTGCCGAAGCAAACGCTATACGTATTTCGGTGCGTAACGCTCCCGCCACCTTCTGCGTGGTAGATGCCGCCTACGTAACCCGCGATGCGGTTGCCGAACTGCAGGAATTTGCCCTTGCCGTATGGGCGGTTGCCGCCAACAAGAGCACGGGTAACAAGGCAGATTTCGACGTAGAGGTTCTAAAAGCCATTACCGCAGGCGTTAACGGCGTTATCACCGACAGCGCAACGGCGGTTTACAATATTATCGAAACCCATTTTCAGGATTCCGCATTCACCCGCACACCCTTAATTATCGGCCACAGAGGTAACCCCTCCTGCGCCCCCGAAAACACTATCCCCTCTTTCCAAGCCGCATACGATAACGGCGCGGATATTTTCGAAATAGACGTTGACCTTACCAAGGATAACGTGGTGGTAGTTCTTCACGACGGTACCTTAGACCGCACCACCACCTACGAGGACGGCGTACCCGATAAGCCCAACGATTCCAGCACTTGGGGCGGTACCCATATTAACAATATGACCTGGGCAGAGGTTCAGCAATACTACGTTTTGGCAAACGACGGAACCTCTACCGGCAAGCCCATACCCACCCTTGCCGAGGTTTTGGAATGGGCCCGCGGCAAGGACGTTAAGATTTATATCGAGTTCAAATCCTCTGCCGCAAGCTGTATTACCCAAACAATGAACAAGATTAAAGAGCTTAATATGGCGCATCAGGTAGACATTATTTCCTTTAGCTCCGATGCGTTAACCCTTGCACAGCAGGGCATACCCGGTATGTCCACCGGCTATTTGCTTTCCAACAGCATCGATGCTACCACCTACCTAAAGGCGTTACAGCAGATAGAAAACCTTATTCAGTATGCTCAGAACGTAAAATCCACCATTAATATTCAAAGCTACGGCGGTCAGGCAACCCGTCATTCCGTGCAGGCAGTAGCCGACAGAGGTATGACAATTTGGCCTTGGACCTATAACAGCTCTACCACCGATAAAGCCTTTTTCTCTGCCGCAGACGGCATTACCACCGATAACGTAGAAACCATAAAGGATATGGTAAAATCGGTTTATACCGAAAAGGCAACCTTGGTTGTGGGTCAAACCTACATAGGCGGTACCCTTACCGCCGAAACCTACGGCAACGCCCGTTACCTCGCCGAGCCTGAAAACATCGTTGCAAGCGTTATCTCGGGCGATGCGGTTAAGGTAGAAAACGGCAAATTGGTTGCTAAAAAAGAGGGTCAATCCTGGGTATTGCTTGGCTACAAGACCAAAACCGCCGCAGGCACCGATTATATCGTTTACGGCGCACCTGTTCTTATAACCGTAGATAACGGCAACAAGAACGCGGCAAAGAATTTGTTCGAGCTTGGCAACATCGCCGACGTTAACAGCTATTCCGCCGCCGACCTTGCAAGCCTTCGCATTCTTCAGCAAAAGGCGTTGGATATTTTAAGCGGTGCAGTTTCTGCCACCGATGCGGAAATTATAAAGCTTTCTGCCGATATGGCACAGCTTTTGGGCAACACCTACAGCATTTCTTCTGTTCCCGTAAGCAAATATACCGCACCCGCCCCCAACTATTACAAATGGGACAGCGCAACCCAAACCGACAGCACCGAGCTTAACGAAACCTATATCGACGACGGTGTACGTCTTGCCGACGGCAAAAAGGGAAGCACCTCTACAACCTCTAACCGCTATTCGGTTTGGAGCAAGGGTATTACCGTAGAGGTGGTTATGGATTACGGCAAAACCATTTCCGCAAAGCAGTTTAAGGGCTATTTCGCCTCGGGTCAATGGGGCGTATTGGCACCCAAGAATATGAAGATTTTTGCATCCTCCAACAATTCCTCTTGGACAGAGGTAAAGGGAAGCCTTTCTACCGTAGTTACCGTCGACGGCGATTGGGATTTGAACGAATACACCTTTATGGCAGATACCAACGTAGAGGCAAGATACATTAAGTTCCAAATTATCCCCAATTCCTACTTTACTTGGGTAGACGAGCTGGAAACTGTACAGCAAATTGGCGATTGCGTTCGCGGCAATTACGTTTATATCACCGATATAAACAGCCGTGTTCAAAGCGGTAACGCCGTGGTTTATACAAGCAAATCCAACCCCATTACCGTTGCCGACGAAAACCACGCTTGGACATATAATATTATCGCCAAGCTCGATAAAGATTCGGGCGAATATATAATCACCCATTCCGCCGCAGGCACAGGCGCAAGCACCCCCACCGTAAACCTCGCCTCCGACGAAATTATGATAGCCGTTCACAACTGGGAAAGCGGCATTACCGATTACACCGCGGTTAAGGGCAGCGCTCAAAACTCCTTTAACGCCGCCACCGGCACCGTGGGCAAGGTTCTTAAGCTGCACGGCATTAACACCGAAACCGCAACCCTTTATGCGGCACCCTACATCACCTTCGAAAACGCCGACGAAAGCCATACCTGCTCGGCAAAGGACGATAAATGGCAAAGCGACAAGGATGGCCATTGGCAGGAATGCTCTTGCGGCGGCAAGGTTAACGCACAAACCCACGATAACGGAAGTTGGAAGGTAACCACCCCCGCACAGGTTGGCGTTAAGGGCGAAAAGGAATTACGTTGCACCGTATGTAACTATCTGTTGGAAAAAGCAGAAATACCCGCATTAGAGCCCGAGCATACCCACAGCCCCGAGAATAATTCTTGGCAATCTAACGAAAGCAAGCACTGGAAGGAATGCTCCTGCGGCGATAAATTGAACGAAGCAAGCCACGATAACGGCAGATGGGAAACCGTAACCCAGCCCCAAATAGGCATCGATGGCAAAAAAGAGCTTCGTTGCACCGTTTGCGGCTATGCAATGGACGAGGAATCTATCCCCGCCCTTAAGGAAGAAGCCCCCGACCCCGAATATGTGGTAGGCGATATTAACGGCAACGGCAAGATAGATGCCCGCGATTATCTCTTACTTAAGCGCGCGTACTTCGGCACCTATACCTTAACCTGTGCCGACGAGGTAGCCGACATTAACGGCAACGGCAAGATAGATGCAAGAGATTACCTCTTGCTTAAGCGTGCATATTTCGGTACTTACGAAATAAAGTAAAAAACATAACGTAGGGAAGGGCTTTATGCCCTTCCGCCACCCTGCCTTACACGTAACCTTGCGGAATGGGATAAACCCATTCCCTACAATTTACAATTAAATAAAAACCAAGAAGGTTTTGCATTCCGCAAAACCTTCTTTCCTTTTCTCTTCTCTTTTCTCTTTTCTCTCTTATCTCTTCACTAAATCCCGCTTCCCTGAACAATATTTTGTTCTTCCATTTGGCGGTTGATATAATTTATAACCCGTTTTTTATCGCCGCTCCACAGGGGCGCAATTAAATGCTTTTTCGGCGCATCGCCGGTA
>JAFYOG010000110.1 GCA_017560285.1 Clostridia bacterium | reverse complement strand
TGGGAAAGATAGCGCATTGCGGCGCCAAGCTCGCCATCGGGGCCGCCGAATTGGGAAATGATCATTTTTGCCAAGGCGGGGTTGGTGTTTTTTATATTAACGGGGTATTGCAGTTTCTTGTCGTAAGTCCACATTGGTTATCTTGCCTCCATATCGCCATAATTTTGCCAAGGCCATTTGCCGGAAACCCAATCCCAGCCCGCCTGACTGTTGGCGGCGTTTGCGGTTAAGGGGCCGTAAATCGATTCGTATTTAGCCACGGCTTCGTTATATTTTTTAACCATCTCGGCGTGCTTTGAAAGTGCCTTGCGGTTATCGGGGTGGCAATCTAAATAAAGGTTGCATTCGTGGGCGGCAAAGCCGTACATTTGCACCTCTTTAAGCAAGGAATCGCGGTTATTGTTCATTATTTGCTCCCCCATTTCTTCGTGCCGTAAAAGGGTAAATCGAGGTCTGCAAAGAGCGTGCCTTGGGCAAGCGCCTTTTCGGGCTCGTAAAGGTTTTGGAACCGCTGAAAAGGAACGTACATCATAGCCAGCGAGGCGTGGGCGGGAAAGCTGCTCTCGTCGGGCTCGGGCATAATGGGCGGTTGGTCCATACAAAAAAGCGAAAGTTCGTGTTCAAGCATTGTTTAATGTTCTCCTTTTTTGGTTTTTCGTCAAGAACCGCGGTTGCGGCTCTTATTGCAGTATATGACCGCCCCAAAATATTGCCACGGCGCAAACGAGCCACCCATACGAACAAAAAATAAAACCGATTTGAAAGGGTTACCAATCAAATCGGTTTTTTGTTTATTTATTTATTCCAATCCTTGGGAACCAGCACCTTGCCGAAAACCTTTTCTGCCCCTGTAAGCTCGAAAAAGTCTATCTCCACGGCGGGGTCTTTTGTGCCGTAGGGGAAGGTTACGCTGTCGGAAACGTTGTTAACGCCGAAAAACGCAGATATAGTAGAGAATTCGCATATTTTCACATCGGCTTCGGCGGCTGTGCCATAACCGATAACATCGCCGATGGTGTATTCGTATGTTTCTTTATTGCACGTCACCGCGGTATGGGTGGTTTTATAAATAAAATCGCCAACGGCAAAGGACAATACGCCAAGCCCTTCTTTAAAACGGTGTTCGCCCGAAACCTGCAAAGCCTTCATTCCGCCCGCCGCAGTGGTAACCGAGTGGGTATTAACCACCTCTATATAATCGGTGATGTTTTCGGGGGTAAGCTCTATCAAATCGTAATCGCCTTGGCGGTAAAAAAACACGTATCCGTCGTGCATTATATATTTGCCGTCGTCCTGCAAGCAGAAGTAATAGGTTTTGCGGTTGCCGAATTTGCTTGTAAAGCGTAGCTTTACAGAATTGTTTTTATCAAGGGTAATTTCGGTGGTGTTGGGAAGGTAATCTTCGTAATTGCTGTTAAGAACGCCGTCGTTGGAAATGCTAACCTTTTTTTCGTTGGCGGAAAGGTCCTTAATATTTAGCATCGGCACCCATTCACCTGCAAAAATAAATGCGTTTTCATCGGGGTTAGTGCTTTCGGTTTGGGAATTATCCTCTGTTTGCGAATTTTCGGGTGCAGATATATCGCCCGCTTGGGAATTTTCGGGCAGGAAAGTGCTGTTTACAGAGCCGTTTGCGTGGTTTTCGCTTTCTGTACCGCCCCCCGAAAGCTTAGAAAATCCAAACACCGCGCAGCCCAAGGCAACAGCCGCGGCAACAACCCCCGCAATAACCTTGGCAGAAAGGGAAATACCTGCGGTTTTTGCGGCAACGGCAGCGGTTGCACCTGCCACCGAAACACCTGTGGCAGAAGTAACGGCGGCAGGAACCGATACTGCGGGGATAGCGGATTTTTCGGTTCCGAACGCAAAACGAATAAGCAAAGGAAGCAGTGCAACACCGTGAAGCTTGGTGCCTGTTTTTTTCTCGTAATCCTCTACCTTGCACTTAATAGCCTTTCGTCCATAGTTCAAACGGCTTTTTGCGGTGCCCTCGGTGGTGCCCTGAATTTCGGCAATCTGCGCTACCGAAAGCTTTTCGTAATAATAAAGCAAAAGGGCGTTGCTTTGCTCGGGGGGAAGGCTGTTTATAATATCCATAATGGTTTTGCGGAACTCTTTATCCTCTAAAACCTGCTGGGGCAAAGCATCCTCACGGTGGTCGGCAAGGGTATCGAAAACAGTTTCGCCATCTTCGTTTTCTTCTGCCAAAACCTCTTTGGTTTTGCGGAAATAGCGTGTGCATTGGCAAAAAGCAATACGCTTTGACCAAACCCCAAAGGCTTGGGGCGATTGAAGCTTGTTTATAGAAGTAATAATTTCTATACAGCTTTCTTGGGTAATATCCGCCGCAAGCTCGCTGTCCTTAACGGTTTTTAACACATAATAGTATAAATCGTTGTAAATATCGTTCATTAACATATTAAGCGCGTTTTTATCTCCGCTCTGCGCCTTTGTAACAAGCTGGGTAATTTTGTTGTTTTCCATAATTTTATTCCTTTTCGCAATATTTTTCGATAGTTTGTTTAATTTCTTCCAAAAGTCTAACCGCCCTTAAAACGGGCATTTTGTTTTCGGTTTTATCAGCCGAAAACAGCGATGCTAAAAGCTGTTTGTAAAAACCGTCGTTCATAATTCTGCTCCACTTGGGTTAACCCATTTTTTCTTTCTCCTTTTTTGTTCTGTCCATATAGTGGTTTTGAAAAATGAAACGGTTTTATATTTTTGCAAAAAATCTCAAAAAATTTTTTATGCCCGGATTTTCGCGGGAATATTCGGATTTTACTACTTATTATAATTTATGTCAATGCGAAAAAACAAAAAGGACAACCGAAGCTGTCCTTTTAAAATAAACCAAAGGGGTTTAAAGCATATTTCTAACTTCTTCCAAGGTGGGAACGGCGTTTACCGCGCCTTTTTTGGAAACAGTCAGCGCACCTGCGGCGTTGGCAAACCTTGCGGCGGCAAGAATATCGTCGGTACGCAAATATTCAACAGCCAAAG
>JAFYOG010000109.1 GCA_017560285.1 Clostridia bacterium | reverse complement strand
GCCGTTGCCGCCTACAACAAGGTCGCAATCGGCTTGAAGTGCAACGTAAAGCTTTGTACCGTCGGTACGGAGCTGATAACGGTAGGAAAGCACGTTATCGGTTTTGGGAAGCTCTTGCCAATAACCGTTGGATACGGCAACCTCTGTCCAACCGTCTGCTTGCCAGCCGGTATCGTTAGCATAGCCGTCAACCGTGATAGATTCGGTATAGTTATAATCGTTATCGGGGTTGGGCTTGGCGGGGGTGGAAATGGCGGTATCGGGGGTTGTTTTGCAGCCGTAAACCTCTGCTTCGCAGACAAACATATAACCGCCGCTGGAAATGCGTATTTGTACGTATCTGCCCCTTGCGTATTTGTATTTGCTGTAAATGTTTACAGCGGAATAGGCTTGCGCGGAGTTATCGGTAGGATAGGTTTCGCCTACCTTTGTAAAGCTTACGTTATCGTCGGAAACGTAAAGCTCTAACTTGTAGGGGGTTGTAATACCCGCAGTAAGATAGCTTGTACCAACGTATACGTTTGCGCGGTAAACATCCTGTACTTCGCCTAAATCTATGGTGATAGAGCTGTATTGGTTGGTTACGTAATCGGGAGATTTGGGGTGGAAGCCTGCCCATTCTACGGAATTATAGTTACCGTCTGCAGGAGCTAATTTGCCGTCGGTTAGGGTAATTCCGCCTTCATCGGGATAGGTGATGGGCGCGCTATCGGACCAGCCCCATTCTACCTCTCTGCCGCCCTGACGGTAAAGCAACGAGGTTGTGTAAGGCTTGTTAAGCGCAATGTTGGATATTGTCTTCCCTGTTGCGGGAGCAAAGCCGTTTTCGTACACACCGATATCGAAGGTGCATTCGAAGGCTCTGTCCCAAGGCCAGCGAAGGTTGAATATTGCAATATCGTATAAGTTCTGTGCAACAAATTTGCCCTGAGCGTTTTTGCCCACGTAAAGCGAGCCTTGGCTGATTTTATCGGCAACGAGCTTTGCATAGGTGTTGAAGCTGTTGAACTGAGCGTTAAAATCGCTTTCGGAGGGGTAAGGATTGCTTGTTTTGCGTTGGTATGCATATTCCTTTGCCCAAGAGAACGCCATGGACTTTAGGAAGCCTACGTGGCTGTAATTATAGTAGCTTTGGCTTTCGGAATTTTTAACGGTTACTCTTGAAATATAAGCGTAACGGGCTACTGCGTTGGAAATGGAAATACCCAACGCGTTGGAAACGGTGTTCCATTCGCTATAGCCCATAAGACGGCTTATATCGATAGAGCTATCGATAATTGCCTGAGCAAGTACGCCTTTTTTGCAGGAGGTATCTACGATACAGGTGGGAATACCTGCGGTTTGGTTTTGAACAGCCTTTGATACAAGGGCAGCTACCTGCTGATCAAGAGCCTGAAGCTCGGTGCTGTTATATCCGTCGCCGTTATCGGTACGGGTAAGCACGAGAATATCCATTTCGGGATTGGAGCTGTTATAATCTGCGCCAACCGCGGAAATATGGGTTTTTACGGTTTCATCCAAGGTGCCTTTATCGTATTCGTCGGCAGGGCCGTTTTTGCCGTTGCCGAAATATTGAAGGTTAACGCCGAAATTGCCGTAGATGCTTGTTGCAATATCGGCAATACCCATTAAGCCAAGCTCGTCTGCACCTGCGAACAAGGCGCATTGGTCGTAGCCTTTGATGAGCTTTTCGGTAATATAATTGCATTCGTTGGTTTGGATAGTGATTTTGGGGTTGGAGTCGTCAACACCGATATATAATCTGTCTACACTATCGGCAACGTTGGGATAAAGAGCATCGGCAATACGCAATTTGCGTTCTCTTGCCGCAAAATATTCTCTGTATTCGTTGATATTAAGACCGCGAGTTATATTATATATATCGTCGGTGAATACCATAGAACCGATGGCGGTTTCGCCGTAGGTGATATTATAGTTGCCCTTGTTTGCAGAGGTAAGCTCTACTGCAATATTATTGCCGTTTTTATCTTGGTTATAGTGAGCAACGATGTTATCGATATTTAAGGCGCTGCCTGTGAACTGCTGACGTTCGATAATACCGAAGCAACGGAAATTATCGTAATCGTAGCCGCGGTAATCGAAATAGTTACCGGTAGAGGCAAGGCGCATTACCGTATCGAAGTATACAACGTGAGTGTCTTCACGGTTGGATAGCTGAATAAGGTAATCTACTATTTCCTGCTCTTTTGCGGAAAGAGTATATTTTCCGTCGGCGCCGATGCTGTTGGTTATTTTGTCGTCGGTATCGCCAAAGGGCGCGCGGGAACCAACAAGACCGCCCGAGAAGAGCTGGTCGAGAGAAATGACAAAATAATCCGCCTCGTTTGCAACGGATTTAAGCCAATTAAATAATTCTTCGGGGTTACCTTGATCGGATATCCCTGTGTTATCGGGGTCTAATACCGTGGCATAAAGCGAGGTATCGGGAATTAATAATTCAAGCCCCGCTGCCTCTGCCAAATAGATAACACGGTCCTTGTTAACGGGACGGTCATCGAGAGGTATATAGACAACCTTTTCGCCGTTGCCGTCGGGTTGTTCGACACCCGCCGCAGAAACGGAAAAAAGGCTTGTAACAACGAGTGAAAACAGCATTACAAACGTTGTTAACAGGATTAAAAACCTTTTCATAATTCTGACTCCTTGGATATAAATTTATATAATAAGATAGTATCATTGAAAGTGAAAAATGTCAAGAAAAACAAAACGCATTTGAATAACATTGTGCAGGTTGCACAAATGGTTTTGGGGAAAGAAAAAAGCCCTGATTTAGCATTGTGCCCCGAAGGGCACAATGCAGCGATATAAATCCCTGACGGTATTTGCGATATACGCCAAGGCGCGCGATATGTGCTTCCCACACGATATGCCCTGCGGGGCGCGAAGGGATTTATATTATATCGCTTTTAACGTTAGGTAAATATATCGCATTGCATAGCAATATATCGCAAAAAACAACTACCCGAAAAAGAGTTTTTTCTCTTATTCGGGTAGTTTTGTCTTATTCGGTTATAATCAGGGGATTTGCGTGTCAAATTCCGTTTTTATTAAATATAACTTGCCTTGGGAAACCTGCTTTCGCAAGGCTTTTTATGTTTAGATAAGGTCGAGTATTTCCTGTGCGTTGGTATCGGGCTTTACTTTGGGCATTATACGTTGGATATTTCCCTGCTCGTCGATAATAAAGGTTGTGCGAACCACGCCCATTCCGGTTTTGCCGCACATCTTTTTTTCCTGCCATACGCCGTAGGCTTGGATAGCGGTTAGGTCTTTATCCGAAAGCAGAATAAAGGGCAAATTGTATTTTTCGGCAAATTTTTGGTGGGATGCGACACTATCCTTACTTATGCCTATTACCTGAATATTCTTTTGCAAGAATTGGTCATAAGCGCCCGCAAAGGCGCAAGCCTGACGGGTACAGCCCGGTGTGTTATCTTTTGGATAGAAGTAAAGCACCACCTTTTTGCCGAGAAAATCAGATAAGGATACGGTTTCGCCTTTGGAATTTTGCAAGCTGAAGCTTGGTGCTTTGGTGCCTATTGTTAACATTAGACGTACCTCTATTCTACCGTTACGGTTATTATTGTTTCTTCGGACCAGTTAAGATATTCGCTATAAGCAATACCGAACTTTATTTCGCCCTTAAAATCCTTTTGCGGGAACAGGAATAGGTTGCCCTCTTCGTCTGCGATTACATACGCGTTATCGGGCTGAGAGTTTAGCTTTATCTTGCAAAGCTTTCCTTGGGGAAGGTCGATTTTACCTATGAATATTTGGTTAGACTTTGCGGTAAAGGAAACATCGGGCAGTTTTTGAGGTTTATCTTCTATATCACCCTTTATGAAGTGATAGGTAGCATCGTATACGTTACGGCCCATAAGGTTATCGGAGATTGCGGCGGCGCCGAACACGTTCATGCTTTGATAATACATACAGATTGTATCGTTCATATAGCCCTT
>JAFYOG010000108.1 GCA_017560285.1 Clostridia bacterium | reverse complement strand
TTTCCCAAAAAGCAACAACAATTACAACAGTTATCATTGCCTTTTTGATCAGTTCCGTTATTGAGGCTTACCAATATATTTTCAGTATAGGTCTAACACAAACCGACGACATAATATGCAATACCGTCGGAGCGCTAATTGGGACAACAGTAATACTTGTTCCCAAAATTGTTAACAATAAAATATTAGATAATTATAATTTCAAATAAAAATGCTGTTTAAGCTAAACTTAAACAGCATTTTTTAATTAAATATTCCAAAGCTTTTCGGGATAATCGCCGCATTCGATTTTAGATTTTAAAAATTCTACAAATGCAGGCTTATCGTCCTTATATGTAACACCCATCCATTTAGAAGGAGTATTAATAATTTTGCATTCAAACGCATTTTTGCGTACACCAATATCGATTACACAGGGAATATAAAATTCATCTTTAATTAAATCGGTATCGGGGTCACGCAAGAAATCTACGAAAGCATTCTCGATATATTCGAATATATCGGGAGTAAAGCCCCAGAAATTCATAGAAACGGGTGAATTCTCATCAATTTCTACCCAATTTCCATTGTTTTCATACTTAACAACACCGTCAATGCGCATAATCTGCTTGATTTCACGAATGTTTTTAATGTTACCGTTTTCGGCAGAGCAAACACCGCGTGCAACGTGACCGTTTTCGGATAAAGTGTTCGATAAAGTATAACCGGGCATAGAATACATAGAACCGCTTACATCAGCAAGGCTGTCGTACATAACCGCAAAGGTTTCTTTACCGTAAAAATCATCTGCATTAAAGATTACAAACTTATCGTCAACAATATTTCTGCAAGAACGCAAAGCGTGAGCGGTACCCCAAGGCTTTACTCTGTCTTCGGGGCAAGAGAAACCGTCGGGAAGGTCATTCATATTCTGGAAGGCGTATTCTATCTTTACATCGCCTTTTATGCGAGAACCAATGGTTTCTTCGAAAATTTCCAAGTTTTCTTCTTTGATAATGAAAACGATTTTGTCAAAACCGGCGCGAATACAATCGTATACGGAATAATCAATAATAAATTCGCCATTAGGACCAACGGGATCTAACTGTTTTAAGCCGCCATAGCGACTTCCAAGACCTGCTGCGAGGATAATAGCTGTCATAATTTACTCCTAAATTAACTTAATTGTCAATCATTTCTTTTGTAATAATTAATTGCTTAATGTTTTCGTCGGAAGGAACCTCGTACATAAACTTTGTCATAATGCTTTCGGTTATTGCACGAAGCCCTCTTGCGCCGCTTTTTAGGTTATGTGCCTTTTCTGCGATAGCTTCGATAACCTCGTCTTCGAAAACCAACTCTACGCCGTCATACGCAAAAAGTTTTTCATACTGTTTTATCAATGCGTTCTTGGGCTCTTTCAAAATCCTAACCAATGCGGCTTTATCTAACGGTTCCAATGCTGCAATAACAGGAATTCTGCCGACAAGCTCGGGTATTAAACCGTATTTTACTATGTCTTGCTGCGTAACCTTACTAAAATCAACACCTTGATTGCGTTGGGAAGCAGAAACCTTTTCGGAATTAAAGCCAACCGATTGTCTGCCCAAACGATTACCGACTATATCGCCCAAACCATCAAACGCACCGCCACATATAAACAATATATTAGACGTATCGATTTGAATAAATTCTTGGTTAGGGTGTTTTCTGCCGCCCTGAGGAGGAACGTTAGAAATTGTGCCTTCAATAATTTTGAGCAGTGCCTGTTGAACGCCCTCGCCCGAAACGTCGCGGGTGATAGAACGGTTTTCGCTTTTTCTTGAAATTTTATCAATTTCATCGATGTAGATAATACCGCGTTCTGCCTTCTTTACATCAAAATCAGCCGCTTGTATAAGGCGAAGAAGAATGTTTTCAACGTCTTCACCAACGTAGCCCGCTTCGGTTAAC
>JAFYOG010000107.1 GCA_017560285.1 Clostridia bacterium | reverse complement strand
GCAACAAAGCTTTCCACGGCGTATTCCCGCAGTGCGTTCATATCTACCTCTACGTCAAAATGCCCTGCGTTGGTAAGAATAGCGCCGTCCTTTAGCAAGGGGAAGTGCTGTGTGGTTATAATTTCGCAATCGCCGGTTACGGTACAGAAGAAATCGCCCTGCTTTGCCGCCTCTGCCATAGGCATAACCGCAAAGCCGTCCATAACAGCCTCCATTGCGCGTATGGGGTTAATTTCGGTAACGATAACGCTTGCGCCCAAGCCCTTGGCACGCATTGCCACGCCCTTGCCGCACCAGCCGTAGCCTGCAACAACAACCTTTTTGCCTGCTACAATAAGGTTTGTGGTACGGTTAATGCCGTCCCAAACCGATTGACCCGTGCCGTAGCGGTTATCGAACAGATGCTTGCAATCGGCATCGTTTACCAAAACCATAGGGAATTCCAAAGCACCCTCTTTTGCCATAGCCTGCAGGCGGATTATGCCTGTGGTGGTTTCCTCGCAGCCGCCGATAACGTTGGGCAAAAGGTGGCGGTATTTTGTGTGGATAAGGTTTACCAAATCGCCGCCGTCGTCGATAATAATATGGGGCTTACCCTCGGAAATAACCATCGAAATATGGCGGTTGTATTCCTCGTCTGTACAGCCGTGCCAAGCATAAACGTTTAAGCCGCCCTTTACCAAAGCCGCCGCAACGTCATCCTGCGTGGAAAGGGGGTTAGAGCCGGTTATATACATTTCTGCCCCGCCGCTTGCCAAAACACGGCAAAGATAAGCGGTTTTTGCCTCTAAATGCACCGAAAGTGCTATTCTTTTACCCAAAAAGGGCTTGGTTTTTATAAATTCTTCCTCTATGCCCCGCAAAAGGTCCATATTGCTTTTTACCCATTGAATCTTTTGCTCGCCGCTTTGCCAAAGATTAATATCTCTTATTTCGGACATTTTTAAATTACCTCTGCTATCTTATTTACGTTATAATAAAGCTGTTCCTCGTCGATGGTTAACAGCTGTTTATGCTTCATAACAATTTTGCCGTTTAGAATTACGCTGTCGGTTTCGCTGCCGTCGGCACAGTAGCAAACCATAGAATAAGGCTCGCGGAAGGGAACCATCTGGGGCACCTTTAAATCTAAAAGGGTTATATCTGCCTTCCAGCCCTCTTCTATTTTACCAAGCTTTTCTATACCTATTGCCTTTGCGCCGTTAACGGTGGCAAATTCAAACGCCTTTTGGGCGGGAATAGCGGTGCTGTCGCCGTTTTTGCCCTTTTGCAAAAGGGCGCAGTAATTAAGCTCGGCAAACATATTCAACGCGTTGTTGCTGGCGGCGGAATCGGTGCCGATGCACACGTTTACCCCTGCTTTATCCAGGTCGTAAATACGGGCAATGCCGTTACCTAATTTTAGGTTACTGCGGGGGTTGGTGGCAACGCTAACGCCGTTTTGGGCAAGAATTTCTATATCCCTGTCGGTAAGCTGAATACAGTGCGCCGCAACGGTTTTGTTCTCGAAAATTCCCAAGGAATGCATATATTCGGTGGGGGTACAGCCGTGCTCTTTTATACAATCGTTAAACTCGGTTACGCTTTCGGCAAGGTGGGTATGAATACGCAAGCCCATTCTTTGCGCCTCTGCCGAAACCTTCTTTAAAAAGGGTGCGTCGCAGGTATATATTGCGTGGGGTGCAAGCATATAGGATATGTTATCGTAGCCTTTAAATTCCTCTATTTCGGCAAGCTGCTCGTCAAGACGGCGCTGACCGCCCTCGCTGCCCACCAACCCGCGGGAAACGCAGGCGCGCATACCGCTGTCTATTGCCGCCTGTGCCGATGCACCGCCGATAATGTGCATATCCAAAAAGGTGCCGGTGCCGCGCTTTATCATTTCGGCACAGCCCAAAAGCGCGCTCCAATAGGATTGCTCTCTGTTAAGCTTTTCTTCCCTTGGCATAACACCCTCGAAGAGCCATTTCATAAAGGGCATATCGTCGGCAATACCTCTAAGCACCGTCATATAATCGTGGGTGTGGGAGTTTACAAATGCGGGGATAGCAAGCCTGCCCTCTCCGTCCAAAATTTCGTCGGCAACAAAGCCTTTGGGTTCTGTACCGATAGCGGTTATAACGCCGTCGGTTATGTAAATATCGGTATTTTCGGTTGCACCGTTACGGGGCAAAAGAATATTTTTTACAAGAAGCTTCATTTTTGTGCCTCCAAGCGCTTTTATTAATTATATTATACATATTATTCCACCGATAATCAATAAAAAATAAATAAAAACTGTTGCAAGAAAATGCAAATAGTGATATAATTATACAACTAATAACTGTTGCAAGAAAAGCAGGTGTAAAATTATGTATAAGATAGTATGCAAGGAGTCTTTAAACCCCACCGTTACCAAAATGGTCATCGAAGCTCCCGCTATTGCAAAAAAAGCACAGCCCGGTCAGTTTATTATTCTTCGTGTTGACGAAGAAGGCGAAAGAATCCCCCTTACCATTGCCGATTACGATGCCGCAAAGGGCACCGTTACAATTATTTACCAGATAGTTGGCGGCACCACAAAGCTTTTGGATTCTAAACAGCAGGGCGAATATATAAGCGATTTCGTGGGTCCCTTGGGCAAGCCTACCGAAACCGAGGGCAGAAAAAAGGTTGCGGTTATAGGCGGCGGCGTTGGCTGCGCTATCGCGTTGCCCGTGGCAAAGAAGTTCCACGATATCGGTGCCGAGGTGCATTCTGTGGTTGGATTCCGTAACAAGGACCTTGTTATACTTCAAAACGAATTTGAAGCCTGCAGCGATAAATATATTATTATGTCCGACGACGGCTCTGCCGGCGAAAAGGGCTTGGTTACCGACGCATTAAAGAAATTGATCGAAAGCGGCGAGCAATACGACGAGGTTATCGCTATCGGTCCCCTTATTATGATGAAGTTTGTTTGCAAGCTTACCAAGGAATACGGCATTAAGACCACCGTTAGTATGAACCCCATTATGATAGATGGTACGGGTATGTGCGGCGGTTGCCGCTTGACCGTTGGCGGCGAGGTTAAGTTCGCTTGTGTTGACGGCCCCGATTTCGACGGTCACTTGGTAGATTTTGACGAAGCTATGGAACGTGGCTCTATGTATAAGGATTTTGAACGCCACGCTTATGAAGAAACCTGCAACCTGCTTAACAAGCAGGTGGAATGCTAAGAAAGGGGGATATTTAAAATGGCTAATATGTCTTTGAAAAAGAACGAAATGCCCCATCAGGACCCTAAGGTCCGCGCAAGAAACTTTAATGAGGTTGCTCTTGGCTACACCCCCGAGCAGGCGGTTGACGAAGCACAGCGCTGTCTTGGCTGTAAGAACCGCTCCTGCGTGGCAGGCTGCCCCGTAAAGATCGATATTCCCGAATTCTTGGCTTTTGTTGCCAAGGGCGAATTTGAAGAAGCATATAATATTATTTCCCGCCAGAGCTCTCTGCCCGCGGTTTGCGGCAGAGTTTGCCCCCAGGAATCACAGTGCGAAAGCAAATGCGTTCGCGGTATAAAGGGCGAACCCGTTGCCATTGGCAGGTTGGAACGCTTTGTTGCCGATTACCACAATGCCAACTGCAAAGAACTTCCCGCTAAGCCCGAAAGCAACGGCCACAAGGTTGCGGTTATCGGTTCCGGCCCTGCAGGTCTTACCTGCGCAGGCGATTTGGCAAAGAAGGGCTACGACGTTACCGTTTTCGAGGCGTTCCACGTAGCAGGGGGCGTTTTGGTTTACGGTATTCCCGAATTCCGTTTGCCCAAGGCTATCGTTGCCAAGGAAATCGAAACCTTAAAGGCGTTGGGTGTTGATATCCGCACCAATTACGTTGTGGGCAGAACGATTTCTATTGATGAGCTTATGAAGGAAGAAGGCTTCGAGGCTGTATTTATCGGCTCCGGCGCAGGTCTTCCCAAGTTTATGGGTATAGAGGGCGAAAATTTAAAGGGCGTTTATTCCGCCAACGAATTTTTAACCCGTATTAACCTTATGAAGGCTTACCGCGATGACAGCAAAACACCTATCTACCGTGCAAAGAAGGTTGCTGTTTGCGGCGGCGGTAACGTTGCTATGGACGCGGCAAGAAGCGCACTTCGTTTGGGCGCAGAGGAGGTTTATATAGTATACCGTCGCGGCGAAAGCGAGCTCCCTGCCCGTGCCGAAGAAGTAGAGCACGCTAAGGAAGAAGGAATTATCTTTAAGCTGCTTACCAACCCCACCCGTATTCTTAAGGGCGAAAACGGTATGGTATGCGGTATGGAATGCGTTGAAATGACCTTAGGCGAGCCCGATGCATCCGGCAGAAGACGTCCCGTTGTTAAAGAAGGCAGCGAATTTGTTTTGGACGTTGATTGTGTAATTATGGCTATCGGCACTTCCCCCAACCCCCTTATTAAATCTACCACCGAAGGTTTAGATACCGAAAGATGGGGCGGCATTATTGCCGACGAAGACGGTTTAACCTCCCGCGAGAACGTATATGCCGGCGGCGATGCAGTTACAGGCGCGGCAACCGTTATTCTTGCAATGGGCGCAGGTAAAACCGCAGCAAGCGCCATTGATAAAAAATTAATGAACAAATAAAAAAGCAGGAGGTAATTTACTATGAAATGTCCCGGTTGCGGCCATCCCAAAAGCATGGTTATCGATTCCCGCCCCGCTGCCGACGGAAGCTCTATCCGCCGTCGCCGCGAATGCGAATTGTGTCAGAAGCGCTTTACCACCTACGAAAATATAGAAACATTACCCCTTATAGTTATTAAAAAGGATTTATCCCGCGAGACCTTTGACAGAAACAAGATTCTTAACAGTATTATCCGCGCCTGCGATAAACGTCAGGTTACCTTGGCGCAGATGGATGCGGCTGTTTCGGAGATTGAAAACGCTTTGCAGAACTCCCTGCAGAACGAAATCACATCTGAAAAAATCGGCGAATTGGTTATGGATAAGCTTAAGGATATGGACGAGGTTGCATACATTCGTTTTGCATCGGTTTACCGCCAATTTAAGGATTTAAGCGCATTTATGGACGAGCTTAAGAAAATGCTTGCGGAAAAATAATTAAACCTTTGGTACTGCCGTAAGCTACGGCAGTACTTTGTTTATATAGTTGATTTTAGGAGCTTTATTATGAACATAAAAAGATTTATCGCCCTTGCAGTTGCAATAATTATGGCGGTATCCTGCCTTCCCTTTGCCGTTTTTGCGGTAACCGAGGATGATTTTTACGAGCTCGATTACCTTTTTATCGGCGACGAGGCAAAGGTTGCAGGCTATGCACAGGGCATTATAACCGTTACACCCAACAGCACCGGCGCAAAAAGCGGATATTATTTAATTTATTATACCGACGGGCTAAAGGTTTTGCCCGGTTACGATGAGCTTGCATCGGCAAAAATAACCGGCGAGCCCGTTAGAATAGAGGTTAAGGACGGCACCATGATACCCGAGGGAGCAAAGGGTATTGCGGTTTTTGAAAGCACCACCAAGTTTTTGGATAACGCCCCCGACCTTTCCACCGCCAAGGCAAGGCGCATTATACCCGAGCACAAGCGCTTGACATTATCTACCCCCGAGCTTGTTTTCGGTTTAGCCAGCGACGTTCATATGAACTACGAGGGCACCAACCCCAGCCGCGGTGCTTTTAAAAAGTGGGAAACCGCCCTTAAGTTCTTTAAGCAGAACGGCGCAACCTACGTTATGGTTAGCGGCGATATGACAGGCGACAGAAGCGACTCTAACTCTATGGGCGCGAACTTCACTTTAGAAAAGCAATACCAAAAGTACAGCGAGCTTATTACCGCCGCAGGCTACAGCAAGGATACGGTTTTTGAAACTATCGGTAACCACGGCAACATTAACGCAGATATTAATCTTTACCTAAACTACACCTCGGGCAGTAACGAGGTTCGCCCCTATGCAGGCGCGCCCTATTTTTACGTAATGCTTGCGGGCAAAAACGGCGCAAAGAACAACCTTATTATATCTATGCGCCAAGAGCTTGACCCCGACAACGTGGGCGGTTATCTTGCAGGTAATTCTGCAAAGATAGATAACTTCTCTAAAGAGCAAATAGATTGGCTTGAGGGCTTGCTTCAGACCTATGGCAACAGAGCCGATACAAATATATTTATTTTAGAGCATTCCCCCTTTAGAAATTACGGCGCGGGTGAAAAATACAACGGTGTTTACAGCGGCGTTGTTACCTTTAAATCCGAATTTACCCAGAATATGCGTCTTAAGGCGCTTTTGGAAACCTACACGGACGTAACCGTATTTTCCGGTCATACCCACGAAACCCTTTACGATGGTCTTAACTATTCTGATATGGCAAACACCTTTGCCAACACCGTACACGTGCCCTCTACCTGCTGGCCCAGAGCTTATTACGATGACGGCGTTTCCAGCGCAGACGGACGGGACGGCAGAAAAACCTGCGATGCAAACTACGGCAGCGAGGCTTATATAGTTAAGGTTTATGCAGATTACGTGGTTTATACAGGCTATAACCTTTCCACAGGCAAGATTATCCCCGCGGGCTGTATTATTATCCCCACAAAATCCTATACCCCTACCCCCGAAGATGCCTTTGAGGGCTCGGGCACTGCAAGCGACCCTTATCTTATTCAGAACGAAAGCGATTTTCTTGTATTCACCAACGGCATTAACCTTGCCGATAAGGAAACCGCAAAATACGGCGACGGCAAATATTTTAAGCAGACCGCCGATATTAATATGATAGGCATTGAATCCTACCTTGGCACCCACGCAAACGGCAACGCAAGACGTTATTTCGGCGGCAATTACGACGGTAACGGTTATACCATAAAGGTTGCTATAAAGGGCCCCGAGCAAAGGTCGGTGTTCCCCTATATTTACGGCACTATATCCAACGTGGTTATCCGCGGTGATATAGTTTCGGATACTGCGGTTCAGCCGGTGCGCGCAAACCGCGGTAAGATAATTAACTGCGTGTTCGATTGCTATTTGCAGGCAGAAAACGCCAGCGGTATGGTTTATTCCAACTATTCCTACGTTTATAACGTTTATGCCACCGGCTATATGCAGGGTACCAATAATTACGCCGTTGCTATGAACAACGATTCCGCCGCAACGGTTAAGAACGTTTACCATTATTTTAACAACTCCGGCGGCGCGGTTACAAACGGCGCAATAGGCACAAGATCTAACGATTATACCCAGATTGCAAACGTATTTAACCTTCGCTCAGGCACAGATTATAACACTGCCGCAAGCTATATTTCGCCTGCGGTTATGTCTAAAGCGGGTGTAACCCTTGGCAAATTTAACCTTGGCCACGACGGCAACGCGCCTGCGGCGGCAGAAATCCCCACCAAGGGCAACATAGCCCCTTACGGCAGCTATACCCTTTCGCAGCTTTACCGTCAGGGCGATGCATCTAACGATTGGGCTTGGGACG
Organism: Clostridia bacterium; assembly: GCA_017560285.1. Classification (GTDB taxonomy): domain Bacteria; phylum Bacillota; class Clostridia; order Oscillospirales; family CAG-382; genus Coliplasma. Next base: position 11,385 of record JAFYOG010000107.1, on the reverse strand, counting down.
AAACAAAGCCTATTTCCTACCCCGACGAAAACGGAACCAGCCTTACCGATGGTAAGCTTGCCGCCGCCGCAAAATACAGCGATGCGGCTTGGGTAGGCTTCCACGCCAAAACCCCCGATTATATTTCCAACGGATATAGCTCTATAAAGTTCGATTATACCAAGGCGGTTAACGTAAAAACCGTAAACCTATACGTTGGCAACACCGATATGGGCGGCGGAATTTCGGCGCCCAGCAAGGTAATGCTGTATTGCGACGGCAAGCTTATTAGCACCGTTACCCCCTCCAACGTTACTACCGAAACGGGCATCGCCACCGAAAAGGTTATTCTGCACGGCGAAGTAGCGGCAAAATCCATAGAAATTCGTATGGAAGGCTATGGTTGGATATTTGTTTCCGAGGTAGAGATTATAACCGGCGACCTTGCCCCCCACCTGTGCGTTGGTAGCGGCGATTGGCTAAGCGATGCCAACAACCACTGGAAGAAGTGCGATTGCGGCGAAAAGGCCGAAGTTTCTAAGCACGATAACGGAAGTTGGAAGGTAACCACCCCCGCCCAGGTTGGCGTTAAGGGCGAAAAAGAACTTCGTTGCACCGTATGTAACTATCTTATAAAAACAGAAGCTATCCCCGCCCTTACCCCCGAGCATACCCACAGCCCCGAAAACAGCTCTTGGCAATCTAACGAAAGCAAGCACTGGAAGGAATGTGCCTGCGGCGATAAATTGAACGAATCAATCCACAATAGCGGCAAATGGGTAACGGTTAAGGAAGCCGAGTTTGGCATTGACGGAAGCAAGGAATTGCGCTGCACCGTTTGCGGCTACGTTCTTGATAGCGAGCCTATCCCAGCCCTAAAGGAAGAAGAACCCAAGCCCGATTACACAATCGGCGACGTTAACGGCAACGGCAAGATAGATGCCCGTGATTACCTGTTACTTAAGCGCGCATACTTCGGCACTTATACCTTAACCTGCGATTTGGAAGTATCCGACATTAACGGCAACGGAAAAATAGACGCAAGAGATTACCTCTTACTTAAGCGCGCATACTTCGGCACCTATACAATAGGATAAAAACACAAAAAAGACGGTTGATTTTCAACCGTCTTTTTGTTTTTTTATTATTTTTTATTCTCTAACATACGCGATGCTATATTGCTTAAACGGCGGCGCTGACCGATAATTCTATCAAACAGCAACAGCCTTGCCACAGCCGATGCGAGAGCGCGCATTACCGCAATTTCCTTAGATTCTGCATCCACAACACGCTTTGCAGGATATTCGTAGGGCTTGGCGGCGCTTAAAATTTCGTACTCTACCTCGTTACAAAGAGTATTGTAGCCCTCCGAAACCTCGAAAATACGGCTCATTGCGGCGATAGATTCGTTAAGATCGGCAATAGAAAGCATACGCTTGCCCATACAAATTACCACAAGCTTTGCCAAATGGTTGCGGTTGTACTTCTTTTTAACGGGTGGGTCGATAACCCCGTTTTTAACGTAGTTATTTATCATCGATGCGGTTATAAGCGGTTCTTCGCCGTTTTGGAATATAACCATACTTTCGTTAATAAAGGCGATAACCTGATCTATATAAAGCTCGAAGGCAGGAAATTCCTCCCAACGGGGGATATGTAATTTTAAAAGGTCTTCGGACTTAATCTTCATCACAAAAAGCTCCTATAATTACTTCCTATATATAATACCATTCTTTTAACCTAATGTCAACGATAATATTTTTTGCAATATAATTCCAAAAACCGCTTGACATAGTTTTGAAAACTATGTATAATAGAGAGCAGAATGAATAAGTATTTTTAAAAGGAGCTTTTTTACACTATGGCAAGAAATGCAATAGCACAACCCCCTAAGCCCCACACGACCCCCACAAGCGTAAAGCACATTTTGCAGATCGCCGTTGACGAGGCAGGCGAAAAGATTGCTTACCGCTACCGCACAAAGGATGGCGTACGCGACGTTAGCTACCGCGAATTCCAGCAGGAAACCTTCTGGCTTGGCACCGCTTTGGCAGATATGGGTATGGCTTCCGGCCACATTGCCTGCATTGGCGAAAACAGCTATAATTGGATATTAACCTATCTTACCGCTATGCAGAGCGAAGGCGTTTTCTGCCCTATCGATAAAGACCTGCCCGATAGCGACCTTCTTAACGTTATTAACGGCGGCGACGACGATATTATCTTCTGCGACAGCAAGCGGGAGGAAACCTTCCGCCGCATTCGCAACGATATACCCAACGTAAAATACTTTGTTTGCTTTGACCGCGAAGAGGATGACGGCGAATTTTTATCCTTTAACAAGCTTTTTGCAAAGGGTAAAGAGCTTTACGACGCCGGCAACAGAGATTTTTGCAATATGGGCACCAAGGATATTCACGCTCTTAAAATGCTTTTGTATACCTCCGGCACCACCGGCTTGGCAAAGGGCGTTATGCTTTCCGACCACAACGTAACATCTCTTGTTCATTGGGGTCTTACCCTTGCGGTTATCCGCGACGTTGGTCTTTCTATTCTTCCCTACCACCACTCCTACGAGGCTGTTGCAGGTATTTTGGTTGCTATCCACAATCATTCTACCCTTTGCATTAACGATAGCTTAAAGCGCGTTGTTAAAAACCTTGCACTTTATAAGCCCGGTTATATGTTCGTTGTTCCCGCTGTATTAGAGGTTCTTTACCGCCGTATGCAGGCAAGCATCGAGGAAAAGGGCAAGACCAAAACCATTAAGATTGGTATTAAGCTTTCCAACTTCCTTCGCGCTATCGGTATAGATAAAAGAAGAAAGATTTTTGCCGAGCTTCACAACGCTTTGGGCGGCAATTTGGAAAAATTGGTTTGCGGTTCCGCTCCCCTGCGCCCCGAGGTTGCAGATTTCTTCGAAAATATCGGTATTATCGTTACCAACGGCTACGGCATTACCGAATGCTCGCCCTTGGTTTCGGTTAACGACGAATTCACCAACGACCCCAAAACCGTTGGTACCTGGATGGAATGCATAGACGTTAAGATCGACGACCCCAACGAGGACGGCGAAGGCGAAATTATAGTTAAGGGCGACAACGTAATGCTTGGCTATTACAAGAACCCCGAGGCTACCGCCGAGGTATTTACCGAGGACGGCTATTTCCGCACCGGCGACTACGGTAAGATTAACAAGAAAAAGCAGATTATTATTACCGGCAGAAAGAAGAACATAATTATTCTTGGCAACGGTAAGAATATTTACCCCGAGGAATTGGAAAACTACGTAAACGGCATCCCCTACGTTTTGGAATGCGTGGTTTACGGCGAACGCGACGAAAGCGGTAACGAGGGCAACCTTGCCGTTCAGTGCGCTATCGACCCCGAGGTTTTGGCAAACGGCAACAAAGCAGAGCTTGAAACAAAGCTTAAATCGGATATCTTTAAGGCTATGGAAAATCTGCCCACCTATAAGCAGATAACCAATGTTATTATCCGCGAAGAACCCTTTGTTAAGACCACTACACAAAAAATCCGCCGTGCTAAAGACGGTTCCCCTATGTAATATAAAAATAAACACAAAAAAGAAAGCCTTCGGAAAGGCTTTCTTTTTGTGTTTATTACGGTTAATTATTTGGTTTTGGGAAGAGATGCTGCTGCAACAGACTGACCAACACGACGAGCTTTTTCGTCGGGGATGTGCAACTGGATCTTCTTTGCCAATTCGGGGAATTCGGTATCTAAAACTTCCTGTGCTCTTTCCAAAAGGATAACGCCGCCGTCGCCGGAGGTTACACGGCCCATAATAAGAACGTGCTTCATATCGTAGAATTCTGCATAGAAAGCGATAGCATAACCGAAGTATGCACCGATAGTATCGTAGATAGCGGCAGCTCTTTCGTCGCCTTCCTTCATAAGGCCCTGAACAACCTTAAGCTTTTCGGCAGGAGAAAGGGATTCGTCAAGCTCGATACCTGCAAAAGGAGCAAGCTTAATTACGCCATCCTGAGAGAAATATTTAACGCCGCAGCCGTAATCGCCGGACCATTCGTCAACCATTGCATCCTTGCAGAAATCAACGGGAGCGAAGGCAAGCTCGTTCAACCAACCGGTAATGTTGCCGTTGGGGTCAACGTAACCAACTGCTTCGGAGGTACCCATAGCAACTCCCAAAACGGAATCGTCCTCTAAGTTCATTGCGCCTGCAAGAGCAGTAACGTCGCCGTCGTTTGCAACTTCAACGGGGATATCTGCGCCGATTTCCTTGCAAACGTCAAGGTACATATTCTTAACCTTTTTATCAAAATCTTCGTCGCTAACCTTAAGGAACAAGGAAGCAACCATAATGCGGTTATCTACGTAAACACCTGCGCTGGAAATACCGATAGCGTCTACGCGGGGCATCTTGGAAGCAGCGGTCTTCATTGCTTCGAGAATGCCTTGGTAGTGATAATCGGGGTCGGAGTTGATCTTGGGGAACCAAACAACTTCTTCGGAATATACGGTTTCGCCGTCGATAACAGCAGAAACCTTTCTGTCGGATCCGCCTGCATCGAAGCCGATACGGCAACCGTCCAAATGTCTGCCAACGGGAGCAGCACCGGAAACCTCAACGGGAGCGTTTTCGATAGGACGAAGCTCTACTTCGAAAGGTCTTTCGTAAACTCTTTCCATAAAGTGAACGTCGAAATCTCTTGCGCCGCCATCGGAATAAGCTTCTTTAATCTTGTTACCGATAACTTCGGAGCCTGCGATAATTACCTTAAAACCGCCTGCAACCCAAAGAAGAGCCTTAACCATTCTTTCAACGAAGTTGAAGTTTTCTTCGTCGTGGCCGGTGCCATCCTTAAATACGCGGGTCTTGTAAACGGTGGTGTAGCCCTTGTTTCTTTCAACACCGATAACTAAATCCTGACCGTTTTCCTTGGTAGCTTCGCGCATTTCGCGGCAAACCAAAGAAAGAGGGGTAAATTGGGGGTCGAGCTTTGCTTTAACCTTAAGATTCATACTTAATATTTCCTCCGATTATAGTTTTTTCTACGTTAAATTCATTGTCGGTAATGATAATGTCTGCATCCTTGCCTACCTCGATAGAGCCCTTGGTTTTATCTATACCCAAGGTGGTTGCAGGGTTAAGAGAAGCGCCGTTTACGCATTCCCACAAAGGAATGGAAGAATTGCTGTATACGTTCCAAACACCCTTGTTAAGGTGAAGAACGCTACCTGCAACGGTGCCGTCCTCTAAGCGGCAAACGATACCGCGGTAAATAATCTTTGCGCCGCCAAGGGTATATTCGCCCTCGGGAAGGCCGCCTGCGGGAAGACAGTCGGTAATAAAGCAGAGCTTTCTGCCCTTAATCTTCCAAAGCATATCGTAAAAAGCGGGATTTACGTGGAAAGTATCAACGATAAGTTCGCAGCTTACGTCGGTATTCAAAGCGGCGGTAACAACACCGGGAGCGCGATGAGCAAGAGGAGTCATAGCGTTGAAGAGGTGGGTTACGTGGCGCATACCTATTTCGGTGCTCTTCATAGCGGTGTCGTAATCGGCGCTGGTATGACCGATAGACATAATAACGTCGGTATCGCGGCGAATTTCTTTAATTGCTTCGAAATCGGCAGTGTCGGTTTCGGGAGCAAGGGTGATAATGCGGATAATATCGGAATATTCCTTAACAAACTTCGCATCGGGCTTAAGTATGTATTTAGGGTCCTGAGCGCCTTTTTTAGATTCGCTTATAAAAGGACCTTCCGCATGGCAGCCTAAAATAGCACTGCCTTCCCAGGTTTTGCTTTCTTCCTTAAGTGCGCGGCAAACCTCTAAGGCCTTTTTAATAACCTTCATATCTACCGTCATGGTGGTGGGAAGGTAACCGGTTACACCGTTAGCAAGCAAGCCCTTGGAAATGGTACGGATGCTTTCTTCCTCGCCGTCGCAAACGTCCTTGCCCAAATAGCCGTGGATGTGAAGATCGATAAGACCGGGAGCAACGTAGCCGCCCTTGGCATCGATAACCTCTGCATCGGCAGGGATTTTGTCGTTAGGAACAATTCCCTCGATCACATCAGAAAAAAGCAGAGCGCTGTTTTCCACAATGCGATCCTTCAAAATGATTTTACCGTTGATGATAGCTTTCATTCTAAATTCTCCTGCTTTGATTGTGATATTTCATCAATTTGATTATAACAAAGCAATTCTAAAAATGCAATAGTTTTATTAATCATTATTCCTATTTATTAATATAATTTTAATTGACATAAGCCCCCGTTGGGGATATAATGTTATTAATATATTTCAGGAACGTTTTTGATATGAGAATTATTGTATTTTTTACCCTTGCGGTTTTGCTTATTTCCCTTACGGCAACGGCGGTTTTTGCCGCCACCCCCGACAGCGCAACCCAAGATAACGCCACCGCAGATACCGCCACCCCCGATTATAATCTTAATATAAAGGATAACAGCCTTAACTGGGTTTATACCTTGGTAGATATTGCCGCAGTTGTGTTGGTGTTAACTGCGGGGATTATTGCGGCGAAGAAAATTAAATATAAATAGCTTTTAACCGTCCTTGCAAAAGCAGGGGCGGTTGTTTTTTGGGATTTTTGCGGGAATGGGGCGGGAAATTATCGGGATGAAAATTAAAAAATCAAATGTTAAAATAGCCACGGCGAAGCAAAAAGCTTTCCTGCGGCTTTTTTGTTTTTGCGCCACCCCGTTATATAAATTTTTAGGAGTGATTTTATGAACACGAATTATACTCCCGCAAGCACGCTTAACGTCAGCTTAGACTTTAATCCAACCGCCGATACTCCCGCCGCAACGCTTTTTACAAAGCAAGCCGATGCTCTTTGGCGCAGTATTACGGTTAAGCTTACAAAATCCGGCGCGGTTTTTGTAAAACCCAACATTTGGGATATTAAGCTTAGGGGTACCAAGCCCGACGGCACCGCCTTCGACCTGCTTCCTGCCGAAGCAGATACCGAAAAGGGCTTATACACCTTTATTCTTACCAAAAATATTCTTGCGGTAAGCGGCACCATAGTTTGCGATATCGTTTGCAGTGCGCTGGCAGACAAGACCTATATTTGCTCCACACAGGTCTTTTATATTAACAACCTTGCCTCTGCCGTAGACAACAACGCAAGCTATGCCCAAACCGCCTTTGCCACCGTGGAAGAAGCGGTTTACAACGCAAACACCGCCGCGGCAAACGCCATAAAGGGTGCAACCGCCGCTGCCACCGCTGCCGAAATGGCAGAAAGCGCCGCACAGCTTGGGCTAAAGCCACAGGATATTGCGGGCTGTGCCACCATAAAGTGTTTTTGGGAAAACACGGTTACCGCCGCGCCCTATGCATCGGGTGAAATTTCCGTTCCCAACGGAAAGAACGATATGTTTTATATCCTTGCTTATAACGAGGGTTTAAGCAAGCCCCAGCTGAAAACCACCCTTGTATATTTAAACAAAACCACCGTTATTAACGGCACCGCCGTTAATAACCAAGCCGCAAGCCGTACGGTACAATGCACCGTATCGGGGGAGGATTGCATAATTACAATTTCCGCAGACGGTAGCAACGGCACCGCCTGTATGCCCATAGCGCTATATGCGGTAGGTGTAAAATAATGCAGGAATTGGAATTTATTATAAAGCTTTGCGCCGCGATTTCGGCGGTAACCGGTCTTTTTGGAATTTTGGTTGTTGCGATAAAATGGTTTTTGCGCCAAAAACAGCAGGATGCCGACCTTGAATCCCTGCGCCGAACCGAGGCACAGGATATACAAGAGCTAAAAGAGGAGCTTTGCGTTTTAAGCTACGCTATGCTTGCCGCCCTTGACGGCTTGCGCCAGCAGGGCTGTAACGGCGACGTTACAAAAGCATATAATATATTACAAAAGCATCTTAACAAATCGGCGCACAACCGATAGAAGGAGGAAAAATGGAGTTTTTAAAAAATCTTGCAAACCTTATTAAGGTAAAAACGCTGGTTACGCTTACGGTAATTTCGGTTTTTGCCATTCTTGCCTTACGGGGCAATATCCCCTCTGACGACGTTATGCACATTGTTGTGTCGGTTATTGCTTTTTATTTCGGAACTCAACACGAAAAGGGCGTTAAATAATGAAAATTCTTTTAGATGCAGGCCATTACGGCAAATATAACCAAAGCCCCGTTAACCCGCAATATTACGAAAGCGAGGTTATGTGGCGTTTGCAGGGGTTATTGCAAGCCGAGCTTTTATCCTACGGCGCTATTGTAGATACCACCCGCAGCGATATAAACCAAAACCCCACGGTTTATAACCGCGGAAGAATGGCAGAGGGCTACGATTTGTTTATTTCCTTGCACAGCAACGCTTCTTCAAGCCCAAAAACCGATAGGGTGGATATTTATTGCCCCATAGATAACCGAAACGGTTCCCAAGAGTTTGGCAAAACCCTTGCCCAAGGGATTGCCGATTTAATGGGTGTTTCCTACGGGCAAACAAAAACCAAGCAGGGCGTAAAGGGCGAATATTACGGTGTTTTGCGGGGCGCTATGGATGCACACTGTCCTATGTATTTTCTTATAGAGCATTCCTTCCACACCAACGAATATGCAACGAATTGGCTGTTAAACCAACAAAATTTGGCTATGCTTGCAATGCTGGAGGCAGATATTATAGCCCAAAAATACGGCTTGGAAAAGCCCTTTATAAAGGGGGACGTTAACGGTAACGGCAAGCTTGACCCAAGGGATTATATTCTGGCAAAGCGAATATATTTCGGCACCTATACCCCCACCGAGGACGAATTGCGCCGTTGCGATATAAACGGCGACGGCAAGGTTACTGCTCGGGATTATTTGCTAATAAAACGGGCGGTTTTGGGTAGTGAAGAGATAAGAGAGAAAAGAGAATAGAAAAGGAAAGAAGGTTTTGCGGAATGCAAAACCTTCTTTGGTTTTTGTTTTTTAATGTAGGGGCGCCCTTTAGCGCGCCCGCAAGGTTAAGTGTACAGCAAGGCGCGGGCGGGGACAAGCACCGCCCCTACGTTGTGTTTTTTTCTTTATTAGTTGACCTATGTCAGCGAAAACGGTTGGGTTTTAAATGTAGGGAATGGGTTTTTATTCCCCAAAAATGCAAGCATTTTCGGGGTCCCCCATATCCCATTCCGCAAGGTTATTCTAATATAAAGTAACGGAAGGGGACAAGCCCCTTATATGTTTTTGGAAATTAGTTATCTACAACAAATATCACATAAAAGTCGGTTCCGTTTGCTTGTATATAGTTTGAAATATATTCAATTGCAACTTTAATGCTACATTCTACATTAAATCTCAATGATTGATTACATTCCGCATTATAATACCAACTATCATAATTATGTTCCAATTTTTCCGTTAGAATATCTCCACCCAAAACGATTCTATTCCTACTTTTTAAATATTCAAGAACCAAAAGAGCATCTTCGATCATCCATGCGGTTTCGAAATCGGAAATATCTGTTGAAGAAACTGTTCTGTTGCCAAATTGAATCGTCATAAAATCACCCGATTTTTCTAAAATTTACGTGTAGGATAAGGCGCGGGCGGGGACAAGCACCTTCCCTACGTTATGTTTTTTACTTTATTCGTTGACCTATGTCAACGGAAACGGTTGGGTTTTAAATGTAGGGAATGGGTTTATCCCATTCCGCAAGGTTACGTATAGGATAAAGTAACGGAAGGGGACAAGCCCCTTCCCTACGTTGTGTTTTTTACTTTATTTCGTAAGTGCCAAAATATGCACGTTTTAGAAGCAAGTAATCTCTTGCATCTATCTTGCCGTTGCCGTTAATGTCGGCTACTGCATCGGAACAGGTTAAGGTATAGGTGCCGAAGTACGCGCGCTTTAGTAAGAGGTAATCGCGGGCATCTATCTTGCCGTTGCCGTTAACGTCGCCGATAACAAAATCGGGGTCAGGGTCGGGATCAGGGTCGGGGGTGGGAGTTTCCTCCTCTAATGCGGGGATATCGTCGCTATCAAGAACATAGCCGCAAACGGTGCATTTAAGCTCTTTTTTGCCATTTACGCCAATTTGGGGCTGGGCTACGGTTTCCCAAGCGCCGTCGTCGTGGGCAGATTCGTTAAGATGCTCGCCGCAGGCGCATTCCTTCCAGTGGGTATTGCCGTTAGATTGCCACGAGCTATTTTCGGGGGTGTGGGTATGCTCGGGGGTAAGGGCGGGGATAGTGTCGGTATCTAAAAGGTAATTACATACGGTACAGCGCAATTCCTTTTCGCCCTCCTTGCCAACCTCGGCAGGGGTGGTTACCTTCCAAGCGCCGTCATCGTGGTCAGATTCGTTAAGATGCTCGCCACAGGTGCATTCCTTCCAGTGGGTATTGCCGTTGGTGTACCAAGCGTCATCCTTGGGGGTGCAGGTGTGGGGCGCAACGTAATCGTATACGCTGTATTGTGAAGCAACCGAAACGCCGTTTGCACCGTCAAAGCGGGAAATTTCCAACACCTGACCAACCTGTGCCTGGTTTGCGGTATAGAAGTTATACCAGCCTGCATCGTGGGCGGCAAGGAATATTTCGTCGGCGGCAAGGGTTAGGTTCCAAGCGGTGCCGTTATCGGTTTTGGTTTGGGTTATAATGTATGCGTTCTTTTCGGTATCCCATTTTGCAAGCAAGCAGGCAGACCAGCCGAAGTTTAAGCCGTTTAAGGTTTGGGGTCCTACATAAAGGTTGCACGCCTGATTTGTCATTGCGCCTGCGTTAACGCCGGTGATAATGTTGGTATGCTCTGCCGCGCCGTAAACGGGAGCAGGAGCCTTCTTGGCAACCTCTACCTCGTCCAGCCAAAGGAAGGTGCCGTAACGAGGAACGGTAACCTTTACGTACCTTGCGGTAACGGGGGTGTTAAGGGTAAAGCTTAGCTTTTTGGTGCCCCAAATGTTATCGCCGCTGACGGTGTTAACGTAGCCGTCGGTTTTTGACTTTGTGCCTGCGGTGGCAGCAATAGCGGTATAGCTTGTGCCGTTGTTGGAATAGGAAACCGAAAAATCGGTGGGAGCGGCAACGCCCCATTCGTCGCAGGCGGCATATACGTTAACTATATCGAAGGCTTTCTCCGCACCCAAATCGATAACGATATCTGCATTGGAAGTCCAAGCGGAATAGCGGGAATCGCTACCGCAGCCGTAGCCCTTTAAGCCATCGGTAAGACGGATGCCGTCATCGGCAAAGCGGTGCTGAACAACGTCGTTGGCGTGGTACTTGTTTTCCCAATATGTATAATTGGGGGCGGTGGTGGTATAGGACGCGCCGATGGAAAGAATCTGTTCCTTGCTGTTCTTTGCGGCGGCAAAGCCTTCCATAACCTTTACCTTTGCCTTTAACGCAGAAAAATCTACGTTTGCGGCAGACATAAGG
>JAFYOG010000106.1 GCA_017560285.1 Clostridia bacterium | reverse complement strand
CCGATAAACGCCTGACCGTTTACGTCAGAGGTTGCCTCTGCCACGGTTTGACCGTTGGAAAGGTTCTTAAGCACAAAGTGGAAGCCGCTTGCGCCCGCTTGGTAAATTTCGCCCCCTGCGTTGGTAAGGGTTTTGTTTACGGTAATTTCAAAGCCAACAGGGCTGGGGTCGGGAACAACCTCGGGGTCTTCGGGGTCGCCGAATTCGCCGGTGCTTATCTTCTTAACCAAGTTGTAATTACGTGTAATCGCATCGCCGTAATAGGTGGGACGGTAGCTGTAACCAACCTTACCGTCGGGGCTTAAGCCGTCGGTTACGTCGGTGCGGTCGTAATAGATATCGTCGTAAGGATAATATTCGGTAAAGCCGCGGAAGGTAAGGTTATCGTCCATTCTGGCTTCGGGGATTTTGCTTACAACGTAGAATACAAACGCAGAATAGTCTGCCAAATTACTGCCCGCGGCGTGCTTTTCTATGCTGTCTGCATCAGCACGGGTGGTATATTTGCTGTCGGTTTTAAGGCTTACGTTATTGCCGTCAAGGCTAAGATAATCGGTTACGCCCACAAGCATACCTATATCCTTAACGTCCCAATAGCTTGCGCCCTTATAAATATCCTCTGCCCCTGTCCATTCGGTTCTGCCGTATACCTTATCCAAATATTTATGGGTGTAAAGCACACCGAACTTCAAGCCGTGGGTGTTTGCATCGAAATAGCCGTCCTGATATTTCGCACCCATTGCAGAAACGGGCTCTTGAGGGTTGCAAAGCATTGCTTCTTCCATATTAAATGCAAGAGCAGTGTTGCCCCATACCCAGAAGGGGAAATAATAGTTGCGGGCGTGGTCGCCGTCGAAGTTGCCCGCCTCGATAGTAACGGGGGGATAGAACAGGTTGTAGGAATCCGAATCGCTTTCCATATTCTGAGAACGGCCCTCTACGTAATATTCAAAGCCGCTTCCGTCATCACAGCCGATATCTGCAAGGGCGAACTTAAATTCAACCTGCATATTGCCGTCGGAATTTTCTTTAACGGATGCAGATTCGTTACCGAATATAATTTGCTCTACGTCTATATGAGCGTACCAGCCGCCCCACATTGTTTCCTGACCGATAGCGGTTTTTAGGTTTTCGGCATCGAAAACAGTACTGCCGTAGAACACGCTTTCGCCATAAGTGGTGCCGAAAACTGTGCCGTTCAAGCCGCCCTGAGGAATTATATAACCGCCTTTGTTTTCTTTAAAGGCAATTTCGCGGTCGAAGCTTATGGTGCCGCCGTTGTTGATAGAATGGTTATTGTTACCGCTAACGTTTACGGTTGCGCCGTTTGCGCCAACATAGCTTGCGCCGTTCTGCTTGGGTACGTAATGGTCGTTGTATTCCTTAATTTCTTCGTTTATTTTATCGGTAAGAATATTAAAGGAAACCTGACCTGCGCGCACGTCGAAATAATGGGTAAAGCTGTTTGCCTCGCTGTATTTTTGGGCTTGGCTCTGAATCCAAATACGGAACACGGGGGTAGCCTTTACGCCGTTTATGGTCTGAACGCTTGCGGGGGTATCCATAACCGCCGCAACGTAAACGTATTCGCCGTCGGTGCGGATTTGGTATTTATAATGGCCGAAATTGTCGCAATCCAAATATAAGCTGTTTTGAAGGTTGCCGTTAACGCCTTCGTATACGTCAATCCACTTGTTATCGTCCCAGCCGTAATCGTAAAGGTCGCCGTCTATGGTAATGCTTTCGGGAACGTAGGTGGGCATTGCGGTGATAACGTCGGCATTTATATAATCCCAACCGTAATCAGAGGGATAATAGCTGCTTGCACGTGCCGCAGAGCCTTTAACGATAGTGTAGGTTGCGTCGCTTGCGTAGCCGTATTTATAATAAGGAATGCCAAAGTTGTTTTGGTGGCGCCAGTTATCGTCGTAAATGGTGTTAATTCGGTAGGTTTCCAAATCTACACCCGTAAAGCGAACATAGCTGCCCTCCTTGGTGCTTAGGGCATCTATCATTTCGCTAACCGAAATCGCATTATAGCCCAAGCCGAATATGGTTATACCAAGCTTATCTACATTGTTGGTGGTATTACCCGAACCGGACATATAAACGAACCCGCCCTCGGGCATACCGTTGGGGTAAAGCTCGGCAATTTTTACAGCAACAGATTCTTGGGAGCTGGTGCTTTCTACGTAATGGTCAAGCTTATAAATGCCTTCCCATTGGGTGGGCACAAAATAGAACTGAGCACGGTAATAGGTGCTGGTGTTCTGCGCCGCGTGTAAAGTGTTTATAATGGTTCCGCCGCCGGATAAATCTGCGTTGTAATGGGTTAACCAAAGCGAATGGGTTTTGCCCTCTACGTCGGAATTATCGGGGTGGAAAAGGGTTTTACCGTTGTTGGTTGCGCTAACTGCATATTTATATGCGCCGTAGGTGTTTGCGGTAAAGGTTTTACTGCTCACGGTATAGGTGTTTGCGTTAACCGTTGCAAAGCGGGATAAGGGAATCATAAATTCCAAATAGGTCTTGCCGTTAACGCTGTGCATTTCCACACCGCCGTCCATAGCGGTAAAGCTTGTGCTGTGGGCTTGGCATTTGTGGCTTATAACCTTGGTAAAGCTTACCTTGGCGGGTGCGCCGTTGCCTACGGTTTCGTAGCAAACGCCAACGCCGTTTTCTATGCGGAATTCGTATTTATGGGTAGCCTTGCTTCCGTTGTTTGCGTTTATATACAGCTGGAAGGAAGAATCCGCCGCATTAATTTCCGCCATACCGTAAAGATAATTTCTGCCGGTATATACTTTATACTGATAATCGAAATATTCCTTGCCTGTGGGTATGTTCTGCCAAGTACCGGTGGTGGTGCTTACGTTAATGCGTTCGTCGCCGTTGTTCCAGATTTCTTCGTCGGAAACGCCGTCGATAACGATGGTGGAAGCGCCTTTATCGGTATAATAAACGTAAGCGGTGTCGTTGGGAGTACAGTTCCACTTGGAAAGGTTCATTTTATCAATAGGTTCGGTGTCGGAAATATTGCTGTTATCCAACAAGGGCCAGCAAAGACCGCTTGCACCGCCATTGCCCAAAACCTCTACAGAGGTTGCATAAGAGAAGGCTTCGTACTGTTTATCGGTTGCGGTTTGGGGCTCTACGCCGATAAGGTCGAGAGGGATTTTAAATTCCAACACGCACATTTCGGCGCTGGTTGCATTAACGGTATCTTTCACACTGCCGCTTATAAGGCGGTAGCTGTGGGTAACGGTACGCATTTCTACCTCTATACCGTGGCCTGCAAGGTTTGCGGCGGTATCGGAATAATAAGCATAGGTACGGTTCTCGCCCGCATCGGTATTTATGCCCGATTTTTGGCTAAGGCTTACCGACGTAGCAATAGGGTGAGCTATTTCGTGGCTTATATCCCTTTTGTAAATATTCGCTACCGCAACACTGCCGTAATCGGTATTTACAACGTCGCTTATAAAAAAGTTTAAAACGTAATCGTAAGGCTCGCCATAGGTTCTGCCCTGGTTCTTTATCCAAATACGGAACACGTCGTGGTTGTTGCCGCTGGATGCGGTTTTATGGTCCCACTTGCCGTCGCCGTCTATAATAATAGCGGCGCCGTAAAGGTAATCGCTATCCATAGTAAGCTCGTGGTAATAGGTGCCTACAATGCCGTCGGTAACGTCGTCGTTCTTACCTGCAAAGCCGCTGCCTCTGCCCATACTGTTAATTATGGTATCTGCGGCGTTAAGGTTAGCGAAATATTCGGTGGAAATATGACCATCGATAGTAAATATACCGGGGTCTGTAAATTGGCTGTTTTTGCTTGCAACAACGGGGCGGCTTACGTTAAGGCCGGAACCTACCGACCAAGCGTGCCACGCATAGCTGCCCGCATTGTATGCCGCAGTAGCGCTGCCATACAAATGCTGGGGATATTTATGGTACATATTTTCTACGTTGGAAGCGCAAACAACGTTGTTAAAGGTAAATTCGGTTTTATCGAACTTGTTGGTTACAGAATTACGGTAAAGACCCGTAGATTCGTCCAAAATACCCAATGCGGCCAAGGGAAGCTTAAATTCCAAGCCGATAAGATATCTGCTAAGGCGGGTTGCCTGAGCATACTTAGACCAATCGTTACCGCCGTCGATATTAACGAACCCGCCGCCGCCTGCATAAACTCTGGCAAAATCGGTTTCGCTTTTACCGTCGCCGTAATTAAAGGTGGGTAGCCATGCGCCCTTATCGTGATCGTACTTAACCTCGGTATTGTACTTAACTCTAAGGGTGTGGTACTGTTCCTCGTTACCCGAACGGGTACCCGCGTTAAATAGAATGTTAAACCACATGGGAACCACGTGGGTTTTGCTCTTATCTGCGGTTTTAAGCTCGTTATAAAATTCGGTGCTGTTTGTATCTATGTATGCCAAAACCGCGCCGTACAAATATTTTTCGGTTGCGCGAAGGTCGTATTTAAACCTTAAGGGGCTTTGTTCATAGCTTTTGTGCGATGCGGAGCTTTCGCTTGCCCAATAATACATACTTTCGGAATAACCTACCGAAAGGTTGGTAAAGTTATAGCCCGCCTCGTCCTTGGGGGTGGAATTATTGCGGTAATCAAATCCGTCGCCGCTTGTAATGAAATAATCGGTAAAGCTTTCCCAAATACCCTCGTTAAGCTCGCCGTCAACGTGAATTTCCGAGGGGGCAATATTAGAAAAATCTGCGTTTTGGCTACCCCAGCCGCCTGCGTGGTTAGCGGCGGTTATATCCCATTTGGAAATTTCCACCGAATTTTTGGGCCAGCTTGCCGCAGGGTTAATATCGGTATCGCCCTCTGCCTGAAAGCGGGGGTACCAAAGGGTTTCGCCGCCAAGCTCTACCGAAACGTAGCTCTGCATTACCGAGCCCACAGATTCGGTAACGTTAGAAACAAGGGTTCTGAACTCTATGGTAAGAACACCGTTTTCGGTATTTTTGGCGCAAAGGGTTTTTGTAACCTTGCCTGCCCCTTTATCGGCAGTTTCCTCGTACATACCGTAAACGGTACAGGTACCGTCGGCGGTAAGAACGATTTTATCGGTGTATCTGTCGCCGCTGCCTGTGTTTATCCATACGGTAATATCGCCCAAGCTGCCGCTGTAAACAGCGTTGGTATCGATAACGAAAACACCGTAAATATACTGATAATCGGTATGAAGCTGATATTTATACCCAAAGCTGCCGTTTTTGGGCAGAGTAACGCTCCAAAGACCGGTTTGGGCGGTTACGATATTCCAATCCTCATACTTCCATGCAGTATCGTTATATTTGCCGTCCACGTTCACCGTGGCGGCAATTTTTTCGCCCACGGTGTTATCGATAGAAAGGTTGCCGATATTGTTCATACCAACGCCCGTACCGTGTGCAAAAACCGACATAAAGGATGCGGGAATAATACCCAACATCATTACTGCCGCAAGAATAATTGCAACTGTTCTTTTCACAAAAAGCACTCCTTAACGTGTTTTTCCTGATATAGTTATGTAAATTATAAACTTAATATAATATATGTGTCAATATTTTCTTGGCGATTTTAGCGTATTGTTAACGCAAAATTTACAAAAAAAGCTCTCCCAAGGCTGTTTGGGAGAGCATTTTGGGGGTTATTTAATTAAAGCGAGGCGATAGAAGCCTTTAGCTTTTCGGCAAGCTCGGTAAACTTAATTAGCTTTTCCTTTTCGGCGTTAACAAGCTTTTCGGGGGCTTTTGCAACGAATTCGGCGTTGTTAAGCTTGCCGTTGGCACGCTTAATTTCGCTTTCGGCAACAGCCAATTCCTTTTGCAAGCGTTCACGCTCGGCGTCGGCATCCACAATATCTGCAAGGGGCAGGAATATTTCGCTTTCGTTGGTAACGATTCTTACGGTGCCATCGTCGTTGCATTCTGCGGCAACGCAAAGCTCGGAAGCAGAGGCAAGGCGCTTAAAGTAGGGTTCCTTATCTGCAAAAAGCTCGGGTTCCTTGGTTACGATAATAACCTTTGCCAAGCGCTTGGGGGGAACGTTCATTTCGGCGCGGCGGTTTCTTATTGCTCTTATCGCCTCTAACATAATTTCTATGTTACGTTCGGCTTCGGGGAAGTTAAGCTCTGCCTTAACAACGGGGTAGGCAGAAACCATAATGCTTTCGCCGCTGTGGGGCAAGGAAAGCCAAATTTCCTCGGTAATAAAGGGCATAAAGGGATGCAACAGCTTTAAGGTGTTGGAAAGAACGTAGGTTAAGGTACGCTGTGCCGCAAGGTTAGATTCGCTGCCCTTTTCGGCAAGGCGGGGCTTAACAAGCTCGATATACCAATCGCAGAAGATATCCCAGATAAAATCGTAAAGCTTGGAAACCGCAATACCCAGCTCGTATTTATCAAGGTTATCTCTAACCTCGCCAACCAAGCGGTTGTAAAGCGAAATTACCCATTTATCCTCTGCCGCAAGGCCGTTTGTATCGATAGCTTCGGTATCGCAATCGGTGGTAAGGTTCATCATAACGAACCTTGCCGCGTTCCAAATTTTGTTTGCAAAATTACGGGAAGCCTCGAACCGTTCGTCGGAAATACGCATATCGTTTCCGGGGCTGTTACCTGTGGCAAGGGTAAAGCGCAACGCATCGGCGCCATAGGTGGAAATAACCTCTAACGGGTCGATACCGTTGCCAAGGGATTTAGACATTTTTCTGCCCAAGGCATCACGCACAAGACCGTGAATAAACACATCGCTAAAGGGCTTTTCGCCGGTGTGGGCATAGCCCGAGAATATCATTCGAGAAACCCAGAAGGTTATAATATCGTAGCCCGTAACAAGGGTGTTGGTGGGGTAGAAGCGCTTTAAATCCTCGGCATCTTCATTAGGCCAGCCCATTGTTGAAAAGGGCCAAAGCGCGCTGGAGAACCAGGTATCCAAGGTGTCGGGGTCCTGACGCATTGCCTTGCCGCACTTGGGGCAAACCGCGCTATCCTCTTTGGTTACAACCAATTCGCCGCAATCGTCGCAATAGAATGCGGGAATGCGGTGGCCCCACCAAAGCTGACGGGAAATACACCAATCGCGGATATTTTCCATCCAGTGCAGGTAGTTTTTAGAAAATCTGTCGGGAATAAACTTAATATCCCCTGTTTTTACTGCGTTAATGGCGTCTACTGCCAAGGGCTTCATAGAAACGAACCACTGCAGGCTTGCTCTGGGCTCTATAACGGTGCCGCAACGGTAGCAGGTGCCTACGTTGTGCTTAATAGGCTCGATGCGAACGAGATAGCCCCCTTCTTCAAGGTCCTTAACAATAGCCTTTCTTGCCTCGTATCTGTCCATACCCGCATATTTGGGGTAGTTTTCGGTAATCTTCGCATCGTCGGTAAGCATATTTTCCAAGGGAAGGTCGTGGCGCATACCAACCTCAAAGTCGTTGGGGTCGTGGGCGGGGGTAATCTTAACCACGCCTGTACCGAAATCCATTTCTACGTATTCGTCGGCAACAACGGGGATTTCTCTGCCAACCAAGGGAAGAATTAAGGTTTTGCCTATAAGGTGGCTGTAACGCTCGTCCTTGGGGTTAACCGCAACGGCGGTATCGCCAAGCAGGGTTTCGGGGCGGGTGGTGGCAAGATAAACGTATTCGTCGCTGTCCTTTACGGGGTAGCGAAGATGCCAGAAGTTGCCATCCATATCTTTATATTCCACTTCCGCATCGGAAATAGAGGTTTTACAGTGGGGGCACCAGTTGATAATTCTGGTTCCGCGGTAAATAAGACCTTCGTTATAAAGCTTTACAAAAACCTCTTTAACCGCATCGGAGCAGCCATCATCAAGAGTAAAGCGCTTTCTGGACCAATCGCAAGAGGAGCCGAGCTTTTTAAGCTGTTCGCAAATGCGGTTGCCGTAGGTGTTGTTCCAATCCCAAGCGCGCTCTAAAAATCCCTCTCTGCCAAGGTCTTCCTTGGTAACGCCTTCCTTACGCATAGCCTCTACAATCTTTGCCTCGGTAGCAATAGATGCGTGGTCGGTGCCGGGGAGCCAAAGGGTTTCGTAGCCGCTCATTCTTTTATATCTTACAAGAATATCCTGCAAGGTGTTATCCAACGCGTGGCCCATATGAAGCTGACCGGTAATGTTGGGGGGAGGCATAACGATAGAAAACGCAGGTGCGTTTTTATCGCCGTTGGGGGCAAAATAGCCCTTATCTTCCCAATTTTTATACAGCCGTTCCTCGAAATCGGCAGGGTTATACTTTTTTTCCAATTCTTTCATTATTTTTTCCTCTTTTTCTGAAGAATACAAAAACTTACAATAAAATTCCATAAAAATCCGCGACAGGCGCGTTATACCCCAAAAACCATTCGGTTTTCGGGGACCCCGTGGATTTTTATACCTTAGAGCATCGCGAACGGTGAGTGAGGCGCGAGCGAACGATGCTCACAAAGAACAAACAAAACGCGTGCGTTTTGTTTGAAAGCGTTAGCGCTTAAGTAGGTTCATAACCAAGCCGGTTTTTAGCTTGGGGTAGAAATAGGTGCTCTTTTGGGGCATTTTGTCCCCTGCAAGGGCAACCGCCTTAATTTGGCTTACCTTGGTTGCGTTAATAAGGAACGCCGCATCTGCCTTGCCGTTTTGCACGTTGGCAATAGCCTCGTCCATAGAACGGGTGTAGCGCAAGTTAACCTGATTTGCCATATTTTCTTTATCTATACCCAAGGCGTTTTCCAACACCATAGAGTGCAGAACGCTAACGTCAAGGTCGCTGTAAGCTTCGCTGCGGTTATCGATAATTCTTGCGTTTTCGGGCTTAAAGCTTAAAAGCATAAAATCGTTTCCGCCGGTATAAAGGGCAAAGGTCTTGCCCTTTTCGCCCGCCTTTAAAGCGCCCTTAAGCTCTGCCAAGGGAAGAACGCTTGTATTAAAATCTGCGGCGCACTTGGCGGCGATTTCATTGCGGTCTACCTTTTTATCAACAATAAGTCTGTGGGTGGGGAACACCACCAAGCCCTTGTCGTCCATATCTACCAAGGTCATCATAACGTGGTCAACGTCGGTATCGGCGTAAACCTTGCCGTTTTCGTAGCAATGCTTTTTAAAGTTAAGGGCGGTTTCGTATCTGTGGTGGCCGTCGGCAATAAACAACTGCTTATCTGCCAAAGTGTTTATAATATTGTTAAGACATTTTTCGCAATCGATTTTCCACAGGGTGTGGGTAACCTCTTCTTCGTCGGTAAAGCGGCAAAGGGGGGCTTCGGCGGTTTTCTTTTCGATGCATTTTGCAATATTGCCGCTTTCGTCGTTATAAAGGGAATAGATAGAAGAGAAATTACAGCCGGTGGCAGACATAAGGTTAAATCTGTCGGTCTTTGCCTTGGTAAGGGTTTCCTCGTGGGGAAGCACTATTCTTTCGGAAAATTCGCAAAGCTTAACCTTGCAAACCAAGCCTGTAAGGCAGTAATCAACGCCTTCTACGTTAAATTCCTCGCGGTAAACGAAAATACCTTCCTTTTCGTCCCGATCGATAATTCCGTTTTCGCGCCAATCGTTAAGCAATTCCCCTGCCTTTGCATATTTATCCTCGCCCACGGGAAGCTCTAAACGAACAAGGTTGTATTGGTTTCTTTCAACCAAGGCTTCTCTTTCCTCGGGAGAGATAATATCGTAAGGGGGGCAAACGCAGGTTTCTATGCTGCCTGCTTTTTCGGTAAATCTTAAAGCTTTAATAGGTTTAATAACTGCCATTTTTAAATCTTCCTTTTATATATTACAAATTTTATTCTCGTTTTAATTTTGCAAAGCTGCCCATAAGCCGCTTTATACTGCCGTTATCGAACTGTATTTCGTACAAAACGTCGCCGCCCATTTCCTGCGTTTGCAATATTTCGCCCTTGCCGAATATGGGGTGGGAAACGCGGGCACCCTCCTCTATAACCTCTGCCGCTTGGGCTTTGGTTGCCGCAGCGCGAATATTATCCAAATAAACCCGTTTTGGGCTTTGGCTGCTTTGGGGTGCGGCAAAGGGGCTTTGGCTGCTTGGCATATTCTGGTGCAGGCAGACCCCGTTGGGGATTTCCCTTGCAAAGCGGGAAAGCTGCTTGTTTTCGGTTCTGCCGTAAAGCATACGGTTAGAGGTGTAAAGCAAATAAAGCTTTTTTCTTGCCCTCGTTACGGCAACGTAGGCAAGCCTGCGTTCTTCCTCCAGCCCGCTTTCGCCCTCGGAAAAGGATTGCACGCTGGGGAACAAGCCGTCCTCGAACCCGGGCAGGAACACGGTGTTAAATTCCAGCCCCTTGGCGGAATGCACCGTCATTAAAACCACCGCGTCGGTGTCTTCCTCATATCCGTCATGGTCGCTTACCAAGGAAATTTCGTTTAAAAATTCTGCAAGGGTGGGGGTTTCGGCGGTTTCTTGAAACAGCGCCGCCGAGGAAACAAGCTCTAAAATGTTTTCCTCCCGCTCGGTGCCGTTTTCTTCCTCGGCAAGCATCAAGCGGTAGCCCGTAACCTCTATTACCCGCGAAACAAGGTCGGAAAGGGATAAGGTCTTCGCCTCGTCCTGCAAATCCTTTATCATTGCGGTAAACTTTTCTAATTTGGGAACGGTGCGGGAAAGCTCTTTATAATTATAAGCGTTTTCTGCCACCCTAAACAGCGAAATCCCCTGCTCTGCGGCGATAGACGCCGCCTTTTCTATGGTGGAATCGCCTATGGCGCGCTTGGGAACGTTTATAATACGTCTTAACCTAACGTCGTCGTCGGGGTTGGCAATAACCGAAAGGTAGGCAAGAATATCCTTAACCTCTCTGCGCTCGTAAAATCGAATACCGCCGAAAATTTTATAGGGTATCTTTTTGCGAACGAACCCGCTTTCCAAGGCGTTGGATAGGGCGTTTACACGGTAAAGCACCGCAAAATCGCTGTACTTTGCGCCCTTCGCAACGGCGTCCTCTATGGTGTTGCAAATAAAATCAGCCTCGTCGTTTTGGGCAAACAGCCTTTTTATAACAACCTTTTCGCCGTCCTCGGCTTCGGTCCAAAGCTCTTTGCCCTTGCGGGATATATTGTTTTTTATAATCCCGTTTGCCGCCGCAAGAATGTTGGCGGTGGAACGGTAGTTTTGCTCTAAGCGAATAACCTGCGCGCCGTCGTATTCGGTATCGAAGCCAAGAATGTTATCTACCGTGGCGCCGCGGAAGGAATATATAGATTGGTCGTCGTCCCCAACCACGCAAACGTTTTTGTCTGCCCCCGTAAGCCTTGCCACAAGGCGGCCTTGGGAAACGTTGGTATCCTGATATTCGTCCACAAGAATATATTTAAAATGATTGCGGTATTTTTCGGCAATTTCGGGTTCTTTATCAAGCAAAAGCGCGGTTAACAGAATAATATCGTCAAAATCCAGCGCGTTTGCGGCTTTTAACCGTTGCTGATATCGGGTATAAACCTCGCTTACCGTAAGCATAAGCCTGTCTTTGCCTGCTTCAAGGGCAAATTCCTCGGCGGTAAGGTTCGCTTCCTTCGCCTTGGATATCATACCCATTGCCATTTTGGGCGAAAGCTTGCTTTCGGCAATGCCCAAATCCTTTAAAACCTGCGTAATAAGCTTTTTGGTATCGTCGGTATCGTAAATGGTAAAATCGTTTTTATAACCCAAAAGGTCTATATGTCGGCGCAGAATACGCACGCATACCGAATGGAAGGTGCCTGCCCAAATATCCCTTGCCATATCGCCAAGAACCCTTTGCAAGCGGTCTTTAAATTCCCTTGCCGCCTTGTTGGTAAAGGTAATGCAAAGCACGCGGTAGGGCGGCGCGGGGTTTACGGCGCAAAGCCTTAAAGCTTCTTTAACCTGCTCTTTACTGCCGCCTTCCAAGGCCTGCTTCATTTGGGGTAAAATAAT
>JAFYOG010000105.1 GCA_017560285.1 Clostridia bacterium | reverse complement strand
CTCGGGCACGATACTGCCGTTTTCTACAAAAATACGGTTGCCGTCGGTTTCGGTATCGAAAATTTCGCTTTCACAGCCGGTTATAATAACCTGCCTGCCCTTTATGCGGGATAAAATATAGTTTTTTCGGTCTTTATCAAGCTCGGATAAAATATCGTCAAGCAAAAACACGGGGTATTCGTCGGTTAGCTTTGCCGAAAGCTCGCCCTCGGCAAGCTTTAAAGCCAACACTATAGACCTTTGCTGACCTTGTGATGCATAGGTCTTTGCCTGCTTTTTGTTAACGATAATTGTAAAATCGTCCTTATGGGTGCCGTAATAGGAAATAAACCGTTCTTTTTCGAACTGCATTTTTTCCGAAAGCAGCTTTTTATATTTATCCCGTATTTCCTCTTGGGTTTCCGCATCGCCTGCTTGGCTTTGGTAAGAAAGTGTTAAAGCTTCTTTACCGTTGCTCATATCCAAAAGGAAAATTTTTGCTTCTTCCTCTAATTTTGCAACGTATTTACGGCGGTTTACCGTAATTATCGCCGCTAGGGTGGCTAATTTATCGTTATAAACCTCTAAAAGCTCGTTAACAACGTTGCCCCGCTTTAAAAGGGCGTTCTTTTGGGCAAGCACACGGTTATATTCCGATAATGTTGCCGCATAACGGGGGAATGATTGGCAAATAGCCAAATCCATAAACCTGCGGCGGTTTTCGGGTGCGCCCTTAACAAGATTTAAATGGTCGGGGGTAAAAATAACAGCCCTAAACCTGCCTATATATTCGTTTAACCGCAAGGGCATACTTTCGCCTATTTTTATAATACGCCTGCCCTGCTTTTGAAGCACGGCGGACATTTTGCTGTTAAACCCCTTTGCGGTAAAATCCATGGCAATATTAGCCCTGTCTGCCCCAAAGGAAATTAGCTCTCTGTCCTTGCAGTTTCTAAAGCTCTTTCCCGCGGCAAAATAGAACACCGATTCTAAAATATTGGTTTTTCCCGCGGCATTACTTCCGCAAATAACGTTAACGCCGCTGCAAAAATCTATTTCTGTTTCCGGCGCGTTCCTAAAATTCTTTAGGGATAAATGGTTTATTTGCATTTATTAAACACTAATCCTTAAGTTTACAAGGTAATTTTATTTATAATTAAATACAATAAAATTTCATAAAAATCCGCGACACGCGCGTGGATTTTTATACCTTAGAGCACCGCGAACGGTGGAGTGAGGCGCGAGCGAACGGTGCTCACAAAAGACAATTAAAACGGAAACGTTTTAATTGAAAGCGTCAGCTTTCCTAATCCTTAAGTTTACAAGGTAAAACAAGGTAGGTATAATTACTGTTGGGGTCCTTTTCTGCAGGCTCTATAATCATACTCATTAAAGGGGTGGACATAGATGCAAGAATATATTCGTCCTTGCAGGCTCTTAACGCATCCAACAAATAGCGGTTGTTAAAGCCGATTTCTATATCGTCGCCGTCCTTTTTAATCTTAATATTATCGTTAACACTGCCGTATTGGGTGCTGCAGGAGATATTAAGACGGTTATCCTCGAACTTGCAGCGCAAGGGGGTGCGAAGCTTTTCGTCAACCAAAAGGCTTGCTCTTTCGGCAGATTCTATAAACGCCAATCTGTCTATTTTTGCAAAAATTTTGTTGTTGGTGGGCAAAGCACGCTTGTAATCCAAATATTCGCCGTCAAGCAAGCGAGAGAAGAATATAATATCGTCAAGCTTAAAGATAATATATTTTGCGGTAAATTCAACACGCAGGGGTTCCTCGCTGTCGTCCAAAAGCTTTGCAAGGTCGCTCAAGGATTTGCCGGGCACAACGAAGGAAAATCTGTTATCGTTATCAAAAACGCAGTTTTTTTCCTCGCGGATAGCCAACCTAAAGTTATCCAACGCAACCACGGTAAGGGTATGGTTTTCTATCATAAAGAGCTCGCCGGTAAGAATAGGTCTTGCCTCGCTCTGTGCCACCGCAAAAACGGTGGAATTGATAATATCCTTCATTAAAGGACGGGAAATATGGAAAGCGTTGTCGCCGCCCAAATCGGGAAGGTTGGGGAATGCCTCGGCAGTAACGCCGTGAATGGTAAAATCACTCATTCCGCCGGTAATTCTAACCATATTGCGGTTATCCGATTCTATGCAGATATCGCAATCGGGGAAATTACGTATAATAGAGGTAATTTTTTGGGCGTTAATAATAACCGCGCCGTCCTCCATAGGTACAACGGTGCCTATGGTGCGTACACCCTTTTCCAAATCGTAACCGCAAACGGTTAAGGTTTCGCCCTTAAGGGTAAACAGCACGCCCTCTAATGCGGGCAGGGTGCTTTTGTTAGAGGAAGCACTTGCCGCAGGAATTATTAAAGATAACAGCGTTTTCTTATCGGATACAAACTTCATAATTTACCTCTTTATGTAACTTAATGAGATTTAGTGTAAAATCAGGTTTTAAAATGGCTTTCCACAGGGTATTTTGCAGTTTTCCACAGCTTTTTAACAGCTTATAAACATCTAAAAACCTTAAAACCCGCTGTGGGACAAGCTGTTTTTTCGTTTTCCACAAATTCACAGATACTACTAATAATAATTCTACTAATAAATACCTATATAAATGTTTCTTTTCTTTCCCCCGCGGGGGTGGTTTTTAATAGGTTAATTTTTTTCAAGCTCTGCCAAAAAGGCGTTAATTTCACGCTCAAAGGCAGGGTCCTCTTGCATTTTCTTTTCTACGGTAGAAACCGAATAAATTATGGTGGTGTGGTCTTTATTAAACATCCTGCCCACGTCCTTTTGGGAAAGGTTGGTGGATTTACGGATAATATAAACCGCACAGTGCCGCGCCGCAGTAATATCCGCGTTGCGCTTTTTGCTTTTTAATTCTTCCTCGGTAACG
This sequence comes from Clostridia bacterium, assembly GCA_017560285.1. Classification (GTDB taxonomy): domain Bacteria; phylum Bacillota; class Clostridia; order Oscillospirales; family CAG-382; genus Coliplasma. The sequence goes on along the minus strand of JAFYOG010000105.1, from coordinate 4,796 downwards.
CCGTAGCGTCTTGCAATATATTCGAATATTTTGTCGATTTTAGAAGCCTTGCTCTTTTCCACCGCAAAAAATTCGCTTAAAATGGTTTTAGCCAAGGGGTAGGTTATCTTTTCCCCGTGCAAAAGTGCGTGTGCCATAAGCTTTTTGCAGGCGCCCTCTATCTGACGGATGTTTGTGGTAATGTTCTGCGCCAGATAATAAAGCACGTCCATATCTAAATCAAAGCCGTAATCCTTGGTTTTGCGCTGGAATATTGCAATACGCAATTCCATATCCGGCGGTTGAATATCTGCCACCAAGCCCATAACGAAACGGCTTCTAAGCCTGTCCTCCAAGCCCTGAATATCCTTGGGGGCGCAGTCGGATGCAAGAATTATCTGCTTGTTCATTTTAAACAGCGCATCGAAGGTGTGGAAGAATTCCTCTTGTATCATCATCTTACCGCCGATAAACTGAATATCGTCAACAAGCAATACGTCAAGATTACGGTACTTTTCCCTAAATATCATAGGCTTCTTTTCGGCAAGGGAAGAAACAAGCTCGTTTGTAAATTCCTCGCCGGTAACGTAAAGAATGTTATAGTTAGGGAACTTTTTGCGTATTTCGTTAACTATGGCAAACATAAGGTGGGTTTTGCCCAAGCCCGAGGGACCATAGAAATATAACGGGTTGTTAAGCCTTGCGGGGTGGGTGGCAACAGCCTCTGCCGCCGCGTGGGCAAGCTCGTTAGATTTACCAACCACAAAGTTTTCGAAGGTGTAATCGGGGTTAAACCGCATTTTGTAAGCGGAAAGGTTAATATCCTCTTCATCTTCCTCGCGCATTTTGTTTATACCCAAGCGCAGGTTGGATTCTTCTTCGTCGGTAATAAATTTAATATCTACCTCAAAGCCCAAAATTTTGCCGTAAAGATCTTTTAACACGTGGTAATATTGCATTTCTATAAACGCTTTTTTGGTAGTGGGGAAAGAAAGCGTAACAATATTAGCCTCTAAAGAAACCACCCGCATTTCCTCGAACCAAAGGGTAACGGTAGCCTCTGCATAGCGGTTTTTAAGCTCTGAAAGCACCAATAATTTTATTTGTTTGTAATCGTTATCAGTCATTTATTTTTTACCCTTAAAAATGTAAATATATATTCGGTTAATTATAACACAAATATCCCCAAATGTAAATAGTTTTTTCCTTATTATTATATATAAATAATAAAATTATTGACATTTTCACACACTTTTTATATAATAACAGAAAAATAAAAAGAGGTTTTTAATAATGGAATTAAAAGACCTGATTTATAAATACAAATACAGGCTGTTAACCCTTGCCTGTGTTCTGGTTGCGGCAATAAATTTAATACCCTTTTTTAACAAAAATTCTTCCGCGGGCAGTACAATATGCTTTATAGTGGGCTCTGCCTGCTTATTATTGCTTTATCTGGCAATTTTTAAAGACGAGAATATAAATTCCAACCATATAATTTTTCTTATAATAGGGTTCGGTTTTGTGGTTCGTGTTGCATATATAATGCAAACCGGCTATACCGTGCGCCAGCACGACGTTGGCAATTTGCAAAGCGCCGATACCCACCTTGCCTATATTTTAAGGCTTTATAAGGGCGAAGGTCTGCCGGATAACGCAGAATGGCAGTTTTACCAACCCCCCATTTGGCATTTTATTTGCAGTGTTTGGCTAAAAATCCAAAATCTTATGGGTGTGGGGCTGGAATACGCCTGCGAAAATTTGCAAGCTTTATCGCTGTTTTTATCAAGCGCAATAATGCTTCTAACACATAAGCTGTTTAAGCTGTTTAATATTTCGGGCAAGGCTTTGGCGTTATCTTTGGCGATAGTTGCCTTCCACCCAAGCTTTATAATGCTTGCAGGCAGCATAAATAACGATATTTTATCCCTTGCCCTTTCGCTTTACGCCATAATTTTGGCGGTGGAATGGTATAAAAAGCCAACGTTATCTAAAATTATCGCCCTTGCATTTGCCCTGGGCTTTGCAATGGGTGTAAAGCTTTCCGCAGGCTTTTGCGCACTGGGCATAGCAATGCTTTTTGCCATAAAATTCTTCGAAAAGGGCATAAAAAACCGCAAAAGCATTTTCGGTCAGTTCGTTACCTTTGGGGGTATATGCGTTCCCTTGGGACTTTGGTGGCCCATACGCAACGCAATTATGTTTGCCAAGCCCTTAACCTACGTGCCATCCCTTTCGGTAACAAACAAGCAATTTATCGGGTTCAGGGGTACCTTCGAAAGGCTTTTCGATATTTCTTCCCTTTGGGAAACCGGTGTTTACCCTGCAAGGGTAATAAACGGCCAAAGCTTTGAATATTTCGATTACAACATCCCCGTGGGCTGTCTAAAAAGCTCGGTGCTGGGTGAATATTATATAGGTCAAAAAACCTCGGCAGGCAATTTGTTTGCAAATTTGCTGTTTTATTCCGCGGCGTTGCTTGCAATAATTGCAGTTATCTGCGCGGTTTATGGGGTTATAAAGGCAATAAAAACAAAAAACAACGTGGCGCTAACCCTTTACCCCGCGGTTTTGTGGATAGTTTATCTTGCATCCTACGTAAAATTCTGCTTCGATTATGCCTTTTTCTGCACTATGGATTTTAGGTATATCGCCCTTACCCTAATTTTGGGCGCCCTATATATTGGGCTTATGCTAAAGGATTTTGGGAACAAAAACACAACATTCGGTAAAATATGCCTTTACGGATGCATAACCCTAACCCTGCTTATGTCGGTTTCGTCGGTAGCTTTATATGTTGCAATGCCTTGAAAATAAAGGATTTTTCGCAAAAAAACACTTGACAAAAGGGCATAACAGGATATATAATGTACAATGCCTTGCCATGCGTGGGTATAAAATACTATCCTGGGTGTTTTATTCCTTTCCACGGCGCACGGACAAGCTAATTTTTAAATTGTTTTTTAATCTTTACAGGAGGTGTTACACCAATGCTTAGAACATATCAGCCTAAGAAAAGACACAGAAAAAAGGAACACGGCTTCAGAAAGAGAATGGCTACCGCTAACGGCAGAAAGGTTCTTAAGAGAAGACGCGCTAAGGGCAGAGCAAGACTTACTTATTAATTAAAAGTCCTGCATTTGTATGAACAAAAGGATATTTACACTTAAGGAAAACCACCTGTTCAACCGCGCATACCGCAAGGGCAGGTGTTTTTCCGGTAAGTACGTTGCTTTGTACTGTCTTAAAAATCAAAACAGGAACGAAACCAAAATCGGAATAACCGTATCCAAAAACCGCGGTAATGCCGTAAAACGCAACCGTATAAAGCGTATTATACGGGAATCTTACCGTGTTTTTGCCCCTTTTATAAAAGAGGGAAATATTATTGTCATTGTCGCAAGGCAGCCTTGTGTAGATGCACACGTTTCCGTGGTAACGAGCGAGCTCGAGGCTTTATTGGAGAAAGCGACCTTATTGTAAAAAACCCTTTAAAAAACCAAAATTTGCAATATTTTCTGCATTTTTGGGTGTTTTTTATGTGGTTTTTTGTCAGTAAGCTTATTTTTTTATTAATGAAAAAATTATTAATTAAGCTGGTACGGTTTTATCAAAAGAATATTTCTGCAGGACAGCCCCGTCGTTGCCGATTCGAACCCACTTGTTCAGCGTACGCAATAGAAGCGTTGGAAAAGCGCGGAGTGGTGGTAGGGCTGTTGCTTACGTTTTACAGGATTTTACGCTGTAACCCTTTTAACAAAAACTGCGGTTACGACCCTGTACCCGAGAAAAAAGAGAAAAAATAAAGGATAAACCCCTTTTTTGCTTCTCTTTATTGTATTTATGGAGTTATTATGAATCTTATTTACAAACCTTTCGAGCTATTGCTTAAGGGCTGCCTTTATATTTCCGGGGATTCCTATTTCCTCGCGTTATTCTTCTTTGCCCTTGCAATACAAATTATTTTGTTGCCTTTAGCAATAAAGCAGCACAAATCCCAAATTAAAATGGCGGAAATTAAGCCCAAAGAAATGGCTATCCGCGAAAAGTACAAGGGCAGAAACGATAAAGTTACCCAACAAAGAATGACAATGGAAATACAGCAGATGTATCAGGAAAACGGCTACAGCCAGTTTTCCGGCTGCTTGCCCTTGCTTATTCAGCTGCCCATTATTATGATTCTTTTCTCTATCGTTCGTCAGCCCATTACCTATGCATACACAGGCTCTGCGGCGCTTAACGTTAACGAACAGCGGTTAGAAGCATACGTTTTCTACGGCGAAGCACTTAAATCCTTGGAAGCAGAAAAGAACCTTTACGTTACCGCAAACAAAGAAACCCACAATCAGGGCGCATCCCTTGACGAATACAACAACAAGATTGCCGAATTCGACAAAACCATCGAAAGCTTCAAGGGTTATCAATCCACCCTTAATGTAACCGTTGACGATAAAGGCGTTGCCACTATCGACCAAAAGAATATGGGTTCCAACCAAAATATCGAGGTTGCACTTACCCGTTTGTTCTGCGACGGTAAGGGCGATATGGAAGAGCTTGTAGAAAAAGAGCTTATCGACGAAAGTATTCTTAATCTATATAACGATAAGAACTTCGAACAGTTCAAATCCGGTCTTCCCAACTATTGGATAGGCCCTCTTAACCTTATTAACGAGCCCGATTTCGGCGCGAATATCTGGTTAATGATCATTCCCTTGTTCGTATTCCTTTCTTCCTTCTTCTCTACCAAAATCACCCGCAAATTCAGCGCGGCTGCAGCAGCAACCGGTCCCGACGGCAAGCCCGTTGGCGGCGGCTTG